>NZ_JASCPP010000007.1:0-111963 GCF_029959745.1 Pseudomonas sp. PS01298
CTGTCAAGTGATTATTTTCAGAAGTTTTCGAAGATTTCTTCAACAACTTCAACCACTTGCGCTTCCGATCTCTCGTTAGCGGGAGGCGAATTCTACAGCGTTACACGCTGCTGTCAACACCTCTTTTTTTCCGCTTTCGACCGAGAGGATCGAAACGTTAATAGAGCCAAACAACCCTGCTCTACCAACTCCTTCTGGGCTTCGATGAACTGAAGCAAGTCGCTGTCGAATCTCGCGTAACTCTTTGTTTACCAAGGAGTTTTCCGTTTCGACTGCGCCGGAAGTGGGGCGAATTATAGACTTCCAGAATCTGCCGTCAAGCACTAATTACGCTTTTGTTGCAGAAAGTGATTTTTTCGCGATAAGGCGGGGAATCCTGCGCATTACAGGAGGGATTCGAAGGACTAACAGCAGCGCTCCTATAGAAGCATAGATAGCCCACTCCTTCAGGTCCGCCCGCACAATCCACAACATATGCAGTAACCCAAGGCCGAGAATCACATGTACCAGGCGATGCAGCTTCTTCCAACGAACACCCAGCCGACGCTGACTGTAGCGATTGGACGTCACCGCCAATATCAGCAAGCACAAGAAACCTAGCGTCCCCACAATAATGTACGGCCTCTTGCGCAGCTCAACCCCCAACTGCGACCAATCCAACCCCAGGACAAACACGCAATACGCCGCCAGGTGCAGCACCACGTAGGCAAAACACCACAAACCCAACTGCCGACGTACAGCTATCCACCCTGCCCACCCGCTCAGCTTCTGCAACGGTGTCATCCCAAGGGTGACCAGCAACAGGATCAGGGTCCCCAACCCCAAACGGTCAACCAGCACCTTTCCGGGATCTGGCCCCAGAGCGGAACTCCAAGCCTCATACAACCAGTACAACGGCCAGACTCCCGCCGCGATAAAGACGCTGGCACGCCAGATCGGATAGCGCATCAATAGTTCTTCCGTAAATCGAGGTCGGTATAAAGAGAGGCAACCTCGTCCGAGTAACCATTGAACATCTGCGTCTCGCGCACATTGGGGCTGAACAAACCACTCGGTAAACGGCGCTCGCGGGCCTGGGTCCAGCGCGGGTGATCAACCGTAGGATTCACGTTCGCATAGAACCCATACTCATCCGCCGCGATACTCTGCCAGGTCGTTTTCGGCTGCTCACTCACCAGGCTGATCCGCACGATTGACTTCACGCTTTTGAAGCCATACTTCCACGGCACGACCAAACGCAGCGGCGCCCCATTCTGGTTCGGCAACTCGCGCCCATACATACCCACGGCAAGGATCGCCAAAGGGTTCATCGCCTCATCCAGGCGCAGGCCTTCTACATAAGGCCAGTCGATCAAACCGAAGCTCGAGCGCTGCCCCGGCATGCTCTTGGGGTCCTGAAGGGTTTCAAAGCGGATGTACTTGGCCTTGGAGGTGGGTTCGACCTGTTTAAGCAAGGCTGCTATAGGGAAGCCTATCCAGGGAATGACCATCGACCACGCCTCGACACAGCGCAAACGGTAGATACGCTCTTCCAACTGATACGGCTTCATGAAGTCTTCCAGGGCGTAACGCCCAGGCTTGGCGACTTCACCATCAATCACCACGCTCCACGGCTCGGTCTTGAGTGAGCCCGCATTCACCGCTGGATCGCCCTTGCCGGTACCGAACTCATAGAAGTTGTTGTAGTGAGTAGCATCCTTGAAGGGGGTGATGGCTTCGTTTTTTACCGTCACCGCCTGCCATTGGGTGCCTGGCAGCTTTTCAGCAAACCATCCCGGGGCCTTACCTGGCTCGACGTCGGCGTAACGCGCAGCATCATCCGCACTGGCCCAACGCGGCAGACTGCTGGCAGCCATACCGGCAAGCGCACCGCCGAGCAACGCACGGCGAGAAAAGTAGAGGGATTCAGGCGTGACATCCGATTCATTGCAATCGGACGCTTTGGGGAATTTGATTAACATGGCAACTCCGCAGCATTGGAGAACTGATGCACCAATAGACTGCGGAGTATGGGGGAAATTACATTAAGGCAATGTTTTGTCCCGGCGCATATGCAATAAGTACTGAACCGGCCCCGAAGCGGCGTAGACCAGGAACGCCAGCAACAGAATGCGCGGCGGATCACTGAACACCACGGCGAACACCAGCACCACCGCCAGAATTGCCACGAAAGGCACGCGCCCCTTCAAGTCCAGCTCCTTGAAGCTGTTGTACTTGATGTTGCTGACCATCAGCATGCCGGCAGCAGCCACCATCAATGCCACCAGGAACGACATCTTGGAACCCTGGATGCCGTAGTCACTGAACGCCCAGACAATACCCGCCACCACCCCGGCAGCCGCAGGGCTGGCCAGACCAATGAAGTAGCGCTTGTCGGCAGTCCCCACCTGGGTATTGAAGCGCGCCAGACGCAAAGCGGCGCCCGCCACATAGATGAAGGCAACCATCCAGCCGACCTTGCCCATATCACCCAGCGCCCAGGCAAACGCCAGCAACGCCGGCGCGACACCGAAGGCGACCATGTCGGACAGCGAGTCATACTCGGCACCGAAGGCGCTTTGGGTATTGGTCATGCGCGCCACCCGACCATCAAGGCCGTCGAGCACCATGGCCACGAAGATCGCAATCGCGGCAAAGCCGAAATACTTGCTGGCACTCGCCGCATCACCTGCCGCCAGCGCACTCTGGGCACTCATGGAGTTGATGATGGAATAGAACCCGGCGAACAGGTTCGCCGTGGTGAACAGATTGGGCAGCAGATAGATGCCACGATGCCGGACCTTGCGGCCTTCAGCGTCATGCCCTTCCTCGACATGTTCATCGATCGGTAGCAGGCTTTCGGCGTCAGAAGCCTGGCTTGGCTCTTCGGGACGTTCGCTCATGGACTTTACCTTGCAACGGTTTGAAAAAATTCGACAAATACGTGCGGCGAGTGTTCGCCCGCAAACGATGCAGCTTTATACCAGAACCGGCCCCCCAAACGAAAAAACGCGGCCTAAGCCGCGTTTTCTCTTGATGCGTGCGACTTAGTTCTTGGCTTTGTCGACGATCTTGTTGGCACCGATCCACGGCATCATGGAGCGCAGTTGCTCGCCGATGACTTCGATACCGTGAGCGGCGTTGTTACGACGCTTGGCGGTCATCGAAGGGTAGCCGGTAGCGCCTTCGCTGATGAACATTTTGGCGTATTCGCCGTCCTGAATACGTTTCAGGGCGTTGCGCATAGCCTGGCGGGATTCGGCGTTGATCACTTCCGGACCCGTCACGTACTCGCCGTATTCAGCGTTGTTGGAGATCGAGTAGTTCATGTTGGCGATACCGCCTTCGTACATGAGGTCAACGATCAGTTTCAGTTCGTGCAGGCACTCGAAGTAGGCCATTTCCGGCGCGTAGCCAGCTTCAACCAGGGTTTCGAAACCGGCCTTGACCAGCTCGACAGTACCGCCGCACAGAACGGCTTGTTCACCGAACAGGTCGGTTTCAGTCTCGTCCTTGAAGGTGGTTTCGATGATGCCGGTACGACCGCCACCCACGCCAGCAGCGTAGGACAGTGCAACGTTCTTGGCGTTGCCCGAAGCGTCCTGGTAGATCGCGATCAGGTCAGGGATACCGCCGCCCTTGACGAACTCGGAACGCACGGTGTGGCCCGGTGCTTTCGGCGCGATCATGATCACGTCGAGGTCAGCGCGTGGCACAACCTGGTTGTAGTGGATCGCGAAGCCGTGGGAGAAGGCCAGGGTGGCGCCCTTCTTGATGTTCGGCTCGATTTCGTTCTTGTACAGCGCGGACTGGAACTCGTCCGGGGTCAGGATCATGACCAGGTCGGCAGCAGCAACGGCGGAAGCAACGTCAGTCACTTTCAGGCCATGGGCCTCAGCCTTGGCAACGGTGGCCGAGCCTTTACGCAGGCCAACAGTCACGTCAACGCCGGAATCTTTCAGGTTGCAAGCTTGCGCGTGACCCTGGGAGCCGTAGCCGATGATGGCGACTTTCTTGCCCTGGATGATCGACAGGTCACAATCTTTATCGTAATAAACTTTCATGAGGTTCCTCTATATATCCAGGCCGTGAGGCCATTCACTAATTGGGTTAGATGCTGAGTACTTTGTCGCCACGGGCAATCCCGGTGACACCACTGCGTACAGTTTCCAGAATCGAGGCCGTCCCGATCGACTGGATGAAGCTGTCCAGTTTGTCGCTCGTACCGGTCAATTGAACGGTATAAACGCTGGCGCTCACATCGACGATCTGCCCGCGATAGATGTCGGTAGTACGCTTGATCTCGGCACGTTGGGCGCCCGTGGCCTTGACCTTAACCAGCATCAGCTCGCGCTCGATGTGGGCACTTTCCGACAAGTCGACCAGCTTGACCACTTCGATCAGCTTGTTGAGGTTTTTGGTGATCTGCTCGATCACCTCATCGTGGCCAACAGTAGTCAACGTCAGGCGCGACAGGGTCGGGTCTTCGGTCGGGGCCACGGTCAGGCTTTCGATGTTGTAGTTGCGTTGCGAAAACAGGCCGACAACACGAGACAGAGCGCCGGGTTCGTTCTCCAGAAGCAGGGAGATAATGTGCCGCATGATTAAGTACGCTCCGTCTTGTTCAGCCACATGTCGCGCATAGAGCCGTCTTTGATCTGCATCGGGTAGACGTGCTCGCTGGTATCCACCTGAATATCGATGAACACCAGGCGATCCTTCATGGCGAACGCCTCTTCCATCTTCGGCTTCAGATCTTTCAGATCGGTGATGCGAATGCCGACGTGGCCATAGGCTTCAACCAATTTGACGAAATCCGGCAACGATTCCATATAGGAATGGGAGTGACGGCTGTTGTAGCTCATGTCCTGCCATTGACGAACCATGCCCAGCACGCCGTTGTTCAGGCAGACGATCTTCACCGGAAGGCCGTATTGCAGGCACGTCGACAGCTCCTGGATGTTCATCTGGATACTGCCTTCACCGGTGACGCACGCAACGTCAGTGTCCGGGAAGCTCAGCTTCACACCCATCGCCGCAGGGAAACCAAAGCCCATCGTGCCCAGGCCACCGGAGTTGATCCAGCGGTTAGGCTTGTCGAACTTGTAGTACTGCGCCGCGAACATCTGGTGCTGGCCCACGTCGGAGGTCACAAAGGCGTCGCCCTTGGTCACTTCGCACAGGGTTTCGATCACGGTTTGTGGCTTGATGATGCTGCCGTCGCCCTTGTCGTAAGGGAACAGGCCGCGATCACCGCGCCATTCGTCGATCTGCTTCCACCAACTGGCAACGGATTCCTTGTTCGGCGTCTCGCCGATGTCCTTGAGCGCAGCAACCATTTCGGTCAGCACGCTTTCAACAGGACCCACGATCGGCACGTCGGCCTTGATGGTCTTGGAGATGGACGCCGGGTCGATGTCGATATGGATGATCTTGGCATTCGGGCAGAATTTGCTCGCGCCGTTGATCACCCGATCATCGAACCGCGCGCCGACTGCCAGGATCACGTCGGCGTGGTGCATGGCCAGGTTGGCGGTGTAGCTGCCGTGCATGCCAAGCATGCCGACAAACTGACGGTCCGTGCCCGGGAACGCGCCGAGGCCCATCAAGGTGTTGGTCACCGGCAGGTTAAGCAGCTTGGCGAGTTCGGTCAGTGGTGCAGAACCACCGCCCAGAATCACGCCACCGCCCGAGTACAGCACCGGGCGCTTGGCCGCCAGGAGCATTTCTGCCGCCTTGCGGATTTGGCCCGAGTGCCCACGAACAGCCGGGCTGTAGGAGCGCAGCTTGGCTTTCTTCGGGAACACGTATTCGAATTTTTCCGCAGGGTTGGTCATGTCCTTCGGGATATCGACCACCACAGGACCCGGGCGACCGGACTGAGCGAGGTAGAAGGCCTTCTTCATGACTTCCGGGATTTCCGACGCATGCTTGATCATGAAGCTGTGTTTCACGATCGGCCGGGAGATACCGATCATGTCGGTTTCCTGGAATGCATCGGTACCCACCATGGTGCTGGCGACCTGGCCGGAAATGATCACCATCGGGATGGAGTCCATATAAGCAGTCGCGATGCCGGTAATGGCATTGGTCGCGCCTGGGCCGGACGTTACCAGTACCACACCGGCTTTACCGGTGGCACGGGCATAACCGTCAGCCATATGGGTAGCAGCTTGTTCGTGGCGAACCAGGATGTGGGTAACAGCCGGTTCCTTGAACAGTGCGTCGTAGACATGCAGCAGAGCACCACCTGGGTACCCGTAGATATAGTCGACGCCTTCGTCACGCAAAAAGCGGACGAGCATCTCACCGCCAGATAAAAGCTCCACGTTGTTCACCTCTAAAACGCCAGAATACCGTCCGTTGAAAACCGACGGGTCTTAATAGGTTTACTTCTCAACAGAGCATGAGCGACGGTGGTCGCCGACTACGTCAGCACTGACTGAGCAAGTATTGGGATCGTCCCAAGTGTTGCGGGCTTTTCCCACCCAGCGCGAGGTAACGCGTTGCGGGTGTAACAGGTCGGCGCGGATGTGCGCCTCATGATCTGCTGAGCGGGTCTGCTTCTGGCAGTCCCGATACAGCGGACTTTGGATTCTTCTGTTTCAGCCCCTTCAAGTCAAGCAATAATTGCGCTTTTTTCCAACTAAGCGCATGAGAACGTAGAAGAAAGGGCTTTGAGGAGGGATAAAACTCGCCTGAATGTCGTCAAGCGGTAGAAATGTGCGCAAGACTGCCGGAAAACCCGACAGTCAGGCAATTAACGAGCGTCGACGATCAATTGGTCGAACTTTTTCAGCGCATTGCGCAATCCGAGGCTCTGCAACGGACGGTCGGCATAGACCATCTCGGCCATCTCCAGGATCCCGGATGCGTTGGGCAGTGGCAGGTCCTGCTCGAGGATCTGCTTCATGCGCACGAGGAAGATCCACTGCAGCCACTGATGAAAGTCCAGGGTGTCCACCGAGAACGGCTCGACGCTGCTGAGCGCCTCGGGGCTGGGGGGCACTTCATCCCACCAGCCTTGCACGCGCAATTCGCGCTCGATCAGCAATAACTGTTCGGCAATCGCTGGAAAACGTGCATCCATCAGAGGCTGACCTTGGCTTTCTGACGTGCCTGGGCAGCACCGGCGGCGTCGCCCTGCGCAGCCCGTGCATCGCCGATCAGGGCCCACAGGCTGGCTTGCAGGTCGGGACGCCCATTGGCCAGGGTCAGGCCACGACGGGCGAACTGTTCGGCTTGCGGTGCGTCGCCCTGGGCCATGCGTACCTGAGCCAGGCGATACAGCACTTGCGGCTCGCGCGGCGCCACACGCTGGGCGCGCTCCAGGCTCGATGATGCACCGTTCAAGTCGCCACCGGCCTGTTGTTGCTGGGCGGTGGTCAGCAAGGCCAGTACCGGCCCATCCAGTTGCTCGTCAGCCGACAGGCCGCCAGCGCTGGACGATGACGGGATGCCGCTGGGTGTCGACGGCATGTTGTAGGTGCCCTGATTGATCGGCGCCGCCTGGACCGGCGCGGTGTCGATCGGGCCCGAAGTGCTCGGCCCCGGGGTCCACGGCTCGGCGCTGATCGGCGCGGAGGTAGCCGCCCCGGCGCCCGGCACCATCACCACCACGCCCGAATCCTGCGGTACAGCCTGGGTGGCGGCCTGGGCAGGACGCGTGGTCACGGTCTGGCGGAACCCGCCGTTGGCCGAGATCCGGTCGTTATTGGAGACAGCGGTGCTCGAGTCCACCACGGGAATGGAGCCGCGCTGCACGCTGGCGCAACCATTGAGCAAAGCCAGAGCTGTAATAGCTGGAATCCACCACTTGTTCACTTGAAACCCTCTTTGCTTAATTCATCCAGCCCTTGACCCAATCCATCACCGATTCCGCGTCAGCAGGGGCACTGCCACCGCATGCGGCGCCGGGTGGTGGTTCGCTGCCGCGAATATACGGCATCTGCACCGCGCCCGGACAGTTGGCGTCAGAGCCCTGGCCGGTGTGTGGATCAATCCAGGCCTGCACGATATTGTCCGGCTGCGGCATGTTCAGCGGCAGCGGGTCGGCCTTGCGCATGAAACTGGTCCAGACCTGCAGCGCACCGGTCGCACCGGTAAACGGCGTCTTGCCATTGTCGTCGCGCCCCAACCACACCACTGCCAGCACGTCCTGGCCGAAGCCTGCGAACCAGCTGTCGCGCGAGTCATTACTGGTACCCGTCTTGCCCGCCAACGTCAGGTTGGACGGCAGCACCTTATAGACCGAACTGCCGGTACCTTCGCGCATCACGCGCTGCATGGCGTTCTGGATCAGGTAGATGGAGCCTGCGTCGAACCGCTGCTGGATCTGGAAGGGATAGCGCTTGAGCGGCTCGCCCTCGGCGGTCAGCACACTGCGGATCCCGCGCATCGGCGTATTGAAGCCACCGTTGGCGAGGGTCTGGTACATGGTCGCCACTTCCATCGGCGTCATTGCGCCAGCGCCCAGCAGGATCGACGGGAAAGCCGGGAACTCACGGGTGATGCCCAGGCGCGCCAGCGTCTTGAGGACGTTCGGCACGCCCACTTCGAGGCCGAGCCGGGAGGTGGAGATGTTGTAGGAGTGCGCCAGTCCCTGGTACAGGAACACCGTACCGTGGGAGCGACGGTCGAAGTTCTGCGGCGTCCACACCTGGCCATCGGCCCCTTTGACCGACAGCGGATCGTCCGACAGCCAACTGGTCAGCGAGTATTTGCTCGGCTTTTCCAGCGCGGTCAGGTAGACGGCCGGCTTGACCAGCGAGCCGATCGGCCGTACCGCATCCAGTGCACGGTTGAAACCGGCAAAACTGGCTTGGCGGCTGCCGATCATGGCCTGGACCTCACCGGTTTCCGGGTTGGTCACGACCATGGCGGCCTCGACTTCGTCGGAGCCTTTGCGGCCGGTCAGGCGCTTGAAGGTGTCGTTGACCGAGGCTTCGGCCTTCATCTGCAGGATCGGGTCGAAACTGGTGAAGATCCGCAGGCCTTCTTCGGTCAAGTCTTCGTCACGGTAGTCTTCACGCAACTGGCGCTTGACCAGGTCGATAAAGCCCGGGAAGGAGCTGTCGGCCAACTTGCCGCGGGTAGTCACACCCAGTGGCATTTTCTTGGCTGCAGCGACTTGTTCCGCAGTGGCCACGCCCTGCTGCTCAAGCACATCGAGCACCAGGTTGCGGCGCTCCAGCGCACGCTCAGGATTGCGACGCGGGTTGTAGTAGGAAGGCCCCTTGACCATGCCCACCAGCAACGCGACCTGATGCAGCTTCAGCTCGGACAGCGGCTGGCCAAAGAAGAACTGGCTGGCCAGACCGAAACCGTGCACTGCGCGCTGGCCGTCCTGGCCGACGAAGACCTCATTGAGGTAGGCCTCAAGGATTTCCTGCTTGCTGTAATGCAGTTCAAGCAGCATCGCCATCATGGCTTCCGTGAGCTTACGGGTCAGGCTGCGCTCGTTGGTGAGGTAGAAGTTCTTCACCAACTGCTGGGTGAGCGTACTGCCGCCCTGAGTCATCTTGCCGCCAGACGTGTTGACCCAGATGGCGCGGGCAATCGACTTCGGCGACACGCCCCAGTGGCTGTAGAAATCGCGGTCCTCGACAGCAACCAGGGTTTCGAGCAGATACGGCGGCACCTGATCCAGCTTGATCAGGATGCGATCTTCAAGATTCTTCGGGTAAATCCCGCCGATCATCAGCGGTTCGAGGCGCACCACCGGCAGCTTCGAGCCATTGAGCGATGACAGCTCGGCTACATAGTCACCGGAAAAACGCACGCGCACCGGCTGGGCTTTTTCCAGGCCTTCATAGAACTGGAAGCCACGGGTATTGAGGTCGACGGTATTGCCGCTGACAGCCGCAGCGCCCGGACCATTGCTCACGGGTTCACGGCGGTAGCCCAGGGCATCGAGTTCGGTGAGGAAGTCATCCTTGCTCAGCTTCTGGCCGGTGAATAATTCCAGCGGGCGTGCGTACACCTTGGCCGGAATGGTCCAGCGCTTGCCGGAGAACTTCTCCTGGACCACGGCGTCGAGGTAAACGGCGAAGCCGGCAAGCACCACAAGGCCCACCAGGCCGAGCTTGAGCGCCCAGCCCAGCCATGGGCGCAGGCCACGCGAAGGAGGTTTTTTACGGGAACGGGGAGATCGGGTTCGAGTCATGGCGGCGGATTATACGCACTTTATGGCTGATCAACATGAGCCGGACAGCGGTTTGCACGACCGGCCGCAGCAGCCATAATGCCCGCCATGTTTTTCTCCAGACTCTGAAGGATCGCCCGTGAGCCAGTCCCTGATCGCCGCCCTGCAAAACCCGGCTTTATACCCCCATCCGGTAGAAGCGTTCCACGTCATCGAGACCCATATTTCATGGGTCATCCTGACCGGTCCTTATGCGTATAAATTGAAGAAGCCGATGAACTTCGGCTTCCTGGACTTCACCCAGTTGGACGACCGGGGTCACTTCTGCAAGGAAGAACTGCGCCTCAACCAGCGCCTGACCGAAGATTTGTATCTTGAAGTATTGCCAATCACCGGCACGGCCGAAGCCCCGCAATTGGGCGGCGACGGCCCGGTCATCGAATACGCATTGAAAATGCGTCAGTTCCCGCAAAGCCAACTGCTCAGCACCCTGCAGGCCAATGGCGAACTGACCAGCGCACACATCGATGAAATGGCCAAACAGATCGCGCACTTTCACCTCACCGCGCCGAAAGTCCCGCAGGATCACCCTGCCGGCACGCCGGACGAAGTGATGGCACCGGTCCGGCAGAACTTCGACCAGATCCGCCCGTTCCTCAGCGACAAGGCCGACCTGGACCAACTCGAAGCACTGCAAGCCTGGGCTGAAAGCAGCTTCGAGCGCCTCAAGCCATTGCTGGCACAGCGCAAGCTGGAAGGCTTCACCCGCGAATGTCACGGTGATATCCACCTGGGCAACGCCACCTTGATCGATGGCCACGTGGTTATTTTCGATTGCATCGAGTTCAACGAACCGTTCCGTTTCACCGATGTGTACGCCGACACCGGTTTCCTGGCGATGGACCTGGAAGACCGTGGCCTCAAGTCGCTGGCGCGGCGCTTTATCAGCCAGTACCTGGAACTGACCGGCGACTATCAGGGCCTCGAAGTCCTGAACTTCTACAAAGCCTACCGTGCGCTCGTCCGCGCCAAGATCTCGCTGTTCAGCATGCCGAGCGAGGCAAGCCCGGTGCAGCGCGCCACTACCCTGCGCCAGTACCGTAACTACGCCAACCTGGCTGAAAGCTACAGCACCATTCCATCGCGTTTCCTGGCGATCACCCACGGTGTTTCGGCGGTCGGCAAAAGCCACGTCGCCATGCGCCTGGTCGAAGCACTGGGGGCGGTGCGCCTGCGTTCGGATGTGGAGCGCAAGCGCCTGTTCGGCGAGCAACACGTGGAAAACACGCCACAGGCCGGCATTTATGCCGCGGATGCCAGCGCCGCCACCTACGCACGCCTGAATGAAATCGCCGACATCGTATTGCGTGCCGGCTACCCGGTAGTGCTGGATGCGACCTTCCTCAAACGCGAACAGCGCGACGCAGCGGCCAAGGTTGCCGAGGCCACCGGCGCGCCTTTCCTGATCCTGGATTGCAACGCACCTCAAGCCGTTATCAGCGCCTGGCTGGCACAACGTCAGGCAGACAAGAACGATCCGTCTGACGCAACGCTGGCGGTAATCGAAGAACAGCAGGCCAATCGTGACCCACTGACGGCCGAAGAACTGCTGCTGAGCAAACGCGTCGAGACCAATGAAAGCGGGACACTGGATGCCTTGGTCGCGCATATTCGTCAGCGCTTGCCGGGCCTGTAAGAAAAATTTCTTGGTCGTGTCGTCTACTTGGGCGCACGACCAAGCAATAGTGGCACTATAATGGCGTCATAAATCCAACAGGAGTCGCCGTCATGAGTCAGCCCAAGCTTCTCGATACACCGCTCTACTCGCTCCTGCATAAAGACGATATCCGCGGTTTCAATCAGGAACGCCCAAAAGAAGGGGCGATCGACATGCGTGGCGGCGATTTCCGTGGCTTGGACCTGCGCGAGCTGAATGCCGTCGGCGTGGATTTCACCGACGCGTACTTCCGCTCTGCCGACCTGCGTGGCCTGGATTTGCGTGACTGCTCACTGGAAGGCGCCAGCCTGGCGCATGCGCAAATCTCGGGCACCTACTTCCCACCTGAACTGACCGCCGACGAGATCCTCATGTCGGTCAATTTCGGCACTCGCCTGCGTTACCGCACCAAGTAGACATTGTCCTCCCGGACCTTGGTACGCACCCACGTACCAAGGACCTTGCACCTGCCCGCCGTCAAAATCCCCGCGTCATTCTTATAAGCTTTTAGGCCGTTCCTGACCAAAGAACTACGCTTTTCCTACTGAGCGCTACACTCCTTTTCAGGCTTGCCTGGTCACGATACCCACCGCACCATTCGGCCGTCGCAAGGAGGCTTGATGAATGATGAGCTGCAACACCTGAAAAACCTCGGCAAGACGTCTGCACAGTGGCTGCATGCGGTGGGCATCCACAGTGCGTCCGACTTGCGCCGCCTGGGGGCTGTGGATGCCTATCGAGCAGTGAGGACGCGCGGGTTCCGGGCTTCGAAAGTGCTGCTGTATGCAATCGAAGGGGCCTTGATGGATGTGCACTGGAACGACATTCCGGCCGAGCGCAAGGAGGCGTTGAACCGCCAGCTGGACGCCCTCTCGGCACGGCAGAGAAATTAGATCAGTCAGCAAGCCCAACAATTACAGGCATTTCGAACGATTGTTTGAGGAAAAATTCGAAGCGACCAAAAACAAGCATTGACTCTCAAATGAGAATCGTTATGATTATCACAACTGGTCGCGAGATCAGCCGATAACTGAAAGACCATTGGTTCGGACTCTCAGATTATCTCCTCATCAGGCTAATCACGGTTATTTGACCCGGCTCTTGCCGGGTCTTTTTTTGCCTGCAGAAAGCTGCCTGCCATACCGTTCAGCGGGCGATGATCAGGGGATGCCCCCGCTCAGGATGGGGCTGCACCAACACATCCAGGCCGAACACGGCTTTCAGTGGCTCCGGACGCATCACCTGTTCCGGCGTGTCCAGCGCATGCGGTCGGCCCTGCTCCAGCAGCAAAATCCGGTCGCAATAACGTGCAGCCAGATTCAGGTCATGCAGAATCACCAGCACCGCCGCGCCGCGATCAGCAAAGGTGCGAATCGCCTGCAATGTGGTGTGTTGATGTAACGGGTCCAGCATTGAAGTGGGCTCATCCAGCAGCAACGTCTGCCCCGTCTCGCCCGGCCATAGCTGCGCCAGCACCCGCGCCAGGTGGACGCGCTGACGCTCGCCACCGGACAACGCCAGGTAACTGCGACCGCTCAAGTGGCCGACATCCGCAGCCTGTAGCGCCGCGTCGATAATTTCGTCATCGCGCGTGCGGCCGGTCTGATGCGGAAAACGACCCATGCCGACGACTTCCTCCACGCGAAAAGCAAAGTCCAGGGTCGAGCTTTGCGGCAATACCGCCAAGCGCCGCGCGCGCTGTGCGCCGGTCCAGTCTTTGAGTGCTTGCTGGTCCAGCCACACCTTGCCCTGGTCGGGATGCAGCTCACCGCACAATGCGCCGAGCAACGTACTCTTGCCCGCTCCGTTGGGGCCGAGTACGCCGAGCACCTGGCCCGGCAACAGATCGAGAGTGATATCCGCCAACACCGTCTTGCTGCCGCGACGGATATGCAGGTCTTCCACACGCAGCATCAGGCACGCCCCCGCAACAACAGGTACAGAAAAAACGGCGCACCGATAAATGCAGTAACAATACCAATCGGCAATTCAGCCGGCGCCAAGGCAAGGCGCGCGACCAGGTCGGCAAACAGCAGCAGGCTGGCGCCCGCCAACACCGAAGCCGGCAACAGCACGCGATGATCCGGCCCCGCCAACAGGCGCACCAGGTGCGGCACCACCAACCCCACGAAGCCGATCATGCCCGCCGCGGCCACCGCTGCGCCTACTCCTAACGCGGTGCAGAACACCAACTCGCGCTTGAGCCGCTCGACATCGATCCCGAGGTGGCTCGCTTCCGACTCGCCCAGCAGCAAGGCATTCAGCGCCTTCGCGCGGCGCGGCAACCACAGTGCTACGCCGGCGCTCACCAGCAACAGAGGCCACAGCCGCGAATAACTGGCGCCATTGAGGCTGCCCAGGTTCCAGAACGTAAGGGTGCGCAGGGTCGCGTCCTCGGCCAGGTAAGTGAACAAGCCGACCACCGAGGTCGCGAGGGCCGTCAGCGCGATACCGGCGAGCAGCATCGTGGCGACATTGGTCTGGCCGTTACGCCGACCCAGTCGATAGACCAGCGCGGTCACCCCCAGGCCACCGAGGAATGCACACAACGACAACAGGTAAGGCCCGAAGGCATCCGGCAAGCCGCCGAAAAACGCCCCCCCGACAATCGCCACTGCTGCGCCCAGCGCCGCACCACTGGAAACCCCCACCAAGCCCGGATCCGCCAGCGGGTTGCGAAACAGCCCCTGCATGGCCACGCCCGACAATGCCAATACACCGCCGACAGCCAGCCCCAGCAAGGTTCGCGGCAGACGAATCTGCCCCAGGATCAGCTCAGCCTGCTCCAACCCTTGCGCCTGGATCGGCACCCCGATCAATCGCAGCGCCGCCTTCAGCGTATCCAGCAAGGGCAGGCTCACAGGCCCCAGCGCCAGGGATAGCCAAATCGCAAGGGCGCACAGTATCGTCAGCCCGATAAATAACGTTCGCGGTTTAACCAGAGTGGTCATGGGGCGGCTTTAGCCTGGGCGGGATAGAACCCGGCGGACAGCTCTACCAGGCTTTGCGGCAAACGCGGCCCCAGGCCGCCGACCAGCAAGGTCGGGTCCAGCTCAAACACTCGGCCATTCTTGGCCGCCGGCGTCGAGGCAAGGATCGGATTCTCCTTGAACAACGCCGCGCGTGCCGCGTCGCCGGTCAGGGCCCGATCAGCGAACACCAACACATCAGGGCTCAACCCCGCCAGCGACTCCAGCGAAAACGGCTTGTAACCATTATGAGTCGCCAGGTTGTGCCCGCCCGCCTGCTGCAACACCCAGTCGGCGGCAGTGTCCTTGCCCGCGATCAGCGATTTACCGCCGGCGTGGCCGATCAGCACCAACACACCCGGCGCCTTTTGCGTGGCCTGGGCCTTGGCAACCCAGCGTTTCTGTTGGTCGAGGGCTTGCTCATATCCGGTAAACAATTCATCGGCCTTGGCCGGGTTGCCCAGCAACTTGCCCAGGTGCTGGAGATTGCCTTTGAGGGCCGGGAGGTCCGGTTCCGCCGAGAACATCTCCACCTGCACGCCCGCGCTGCGGATTTGCGCCAGCACTGGCGGCGGCCCCATTTCGTCGGTCCCTACCAGCACCTGGGGACGCAGGCTGAGAATGCCTTCAGCCGACAACTGGCGCTGATAGCCAATGCTCGGCAACGCCTTGAGCGATTCCGGATGCTGGCTGGTGGTGTCCACCCCCACCAGCTTCGACTCACCGCCCAGGGCCGTCACCCACTCCGACAGCGCCCCACCGGCACTCACCCAGCGTTGAGGCAGTTCAGAGGCTTGCGCCCCGTGGTTGACCAGCAGTCCGACAACAAGCGCAATAGCGCTGGCACTCAGGCGCATAACAGGGTTTCCTTCCAAGGGCAGGGCCTTTCGAGCACTCGGTGATGTGACAGGTAACCCCTGCCGAACATCGAACCAAGCACTCAGTCAGCTGACGGGCGAAGCCGGCATTTGATAATTGTTTGCATTTGCACGTCAAGGCACTTAAGGATTGAAATGAAGTTTCTCTGCCCCTCCGACGCCCTCGCCCCCAACTCCAGCCTGGGGTTTGATCTGGACGGCTGCAAGCTGCTGGCGGTGCGCCGCGACGGTGTTGCCTACTTCTATATCAACCGCTGCCCCCATCGCGGTATCCCCCTGGAATGGCAGCCCGACCGCTTCCTCGACACCAGTGCCAGCCTGATCCAGTGCGCGACCCACGGTGCGCTGTTCCTGATCGAAAGCGGCGAGTGCATCGCCGGACCCTGCGCAGGCGCAAGCCTCACTGCCCTGCCCGGCCGCGAAGACGAACAGGGGCTGTGGGTGCAACTCTAGTCGAGCAGCACCTCCAGTCGACGGTCAACGAAGATTTCCTCAGGCGTAACCTTCACGCCATACGCCAACACCTCGACGCCCGCCGCCTTTGCCTCACGCAAGGCCGCGGCATAGGCGGCATCGATCTCCACCGCCGGGCGCACTGCGTCAATGCCGGAGAGATTGACGCAATACAGCTGCACCGCGCGCACGCCGTCACGCGCCAGGTGCGCCAATTCGCGCAAATGCTTGGCGCCGCGCTGGGTGACTGCATCGGGGAAGGCGGCAACGGGAGTGTCATCGAAACCCAGGGTCACGCTCTTGACCTCGACATAGGCCGCGCCATTCGGGTAATCCAGGCGAAAGTCGATGCGGCTTTTCTCCTGGCCGTAAGGCACTTCGCGCTTCAATGCAGTAAAGCCATTGAGCTCGACAATCACCCCGGCCAGCAACGCCTCTTCGACCAACTGATTGGCGCGCGCGGTGTTGACACAGGCCAGGCGGCCCTGAGGCGTTTCGGCGATTTCCCAGGTGCCCGGCAATTTGCGCTTGGGATCATTGGAACGGCTGAACCAGACCTGCCCGCCCTCGACCATGCAATTGAGCATCGAGCCGGTGTTGGGGCAGTGAATGGTCAGCAATTCGCCGGTAACGGTCTCGATATCGGTGAGAAAACGCTTGTATCGGCGAATCAGGCGCGCTTCTTCGAGGGGAGGATAAAAACGCATCAGCCTTGCCAACTCCGCAGGCCACGGGCGATCCGCTCCACCGCTTCTTGTAGCCGATCAAGGTTTTGCGTGTAGGCAAAGCGCACATGGTGGCCGGCTTGATAACGGCCGAAGTCCAGGCCGGGCGTAAACGCGACATGCTCGGTTTCGAGGAAGTGTCGGCAGAACGCGAAGGCATCACCGCCGAAGGCGCTGATGTCGGCGTACAGGTAGAACGCCCCTTCCGGCTCGACGGCGATGCCGAAACCCAGTTCGCGCAACGCTGGCAGCAGGAAGTCACGGCGGCGGCCGAATTCGGCGCGGCGCTCTTCCAGAATGCTCAAGGTTTGCGGGGTAAAGCAGGCCAGTGCCGCATGCTGGGCCATGCTGGGCGCGCTGATGTACAGATTCTGCGCCAACTTCTCCAACTCTCCGACGGCTGCCGGTGGTGCCACCAGCCACCCCAGGCGCCAGCCGGTCATGCCGAAATACTTCGAAAAACTATTCAGGACAAACGCTTCATCATCGACCTCCAGCACGCTGGCGGCGTCGGTGCCGTAGGTGAGGCCGTGATAAATCTCGTCCACGACCAAATGGCCGTTTCGGGCCTTGATGGCACTGGACAGCCCTGCCAATTCATCCCGCGTGAGGATTGTGCCGGTGGGGTTGGCCGGCGAGGCCACCAGAGCCCCCACACTGTCCTGGTCCCAATGCCTGGCAACCAGGTCGGCGGTCAGTTGATAACGGACATCGGGGCCCACCGGCACCAACTGCGCGGCCCCTTCCACCAGTCGCAGGAAGTGCCGGTTGCACGGGTAACCCGGGTCAGCCAGCAGCCAATGTTTGCCGGGGTCCACCAACAGGCTGCTGGCCAGCAGCAAGGCGCCGGAACCGCCCGGGGTAATCAAGATGCGCTCGGGGTCGATGTCCAGGCGGTAGCGCTGCTGGTAGAAGCCGCTGATGGCCTCGCGCAGCTCCGGCAGGCCACGGGCCGCCGTATAGCGGGTTTTGCCGTTGGCCAATGCTGCCTGGCCGGCCTGGATGATTGGATCGGCGGTGGTGAAATCCGGTTCGCCGATTTCCAGGTGGATCACATCATGGCCGGCCGCCTGCAGCTCATTGGCTCGCGCCAGCAACGCCATGACATGAAAAGGTTCGATGGCGCGACTGCGCGCACTGTAGGGCTGAGCCATTAGCCTTCCTTAACGGTGAGGACAAAATAAGGATTCTACCGAACCCCTGGCGTAAAACATGTTCTATTGCCTGCTCGGCCGCTCAAGATGGGCCAGCAAGCGCTTGTAAAACGACTAAAATCAACACGCAGGGCGATCCATACCCAGCCATAGCGGGCTGCTGCTGTCAGCAACCCTGGCGTGATGGCCCTCGACAACCGGGAGTGGCGCACCCTGAATCTATCTGGTAAGTTCGCCCGCTTGCAGCCGCAGGGCCGGCAGGTGTCGGTGACGTTGCAATCCTGCGCAATGGATTAGAAGAGTGAGAGGCGGTCTATTCATGTCCACCCAAGCAAAGCAACAACAATCCTCAGGCCTCAGCGGCTTCACACCCTATGTTGAGGCGAAGGGTGAGGAGTACATGAGCGAGCCCATGCGCAAGCACTTCTCCAATATCCTGAAGAAGTGGAAGCAGGACTTGATGCAGGAAGTCGACCGCACGGTTGACCATATGAAGGACGAAGCCGCCAATTTCCCGGACCCGGCCGACCGTGCCAGCCAGGAAGAGGAGTTCGCCCTCGAACTGCGCGCCCGTGATCGCGAGCGCAAGCTGATCAAGAAAATCGACAAGACGTTGCAACTGATCGAAGACGAAGAATACGGCTGGTGCGAATCCTGCGGCGTCGAGATCGGTATTCGTCGCCTGGAAGCCCGCCCTACCGCGGACCTCTGCGTAGACTGCAAGACCTTGGCTGAAATCAAGGAAAAACAGGTCGGCAAGTAATCCCGCCGAGCTGAAAGAAATGGGGCGTGCGAACGCCCCATTTTTGTTTCTGGAATTTACTGCTTTTCCAGTAGTATCCGGCCCATGACAGCCTCTACTTATATCGGGCGTTTCGCCCCCACGCCCAGCGGCCATTTGCACTTCGGCTCGCTGGTCGCCGCCCTCGCCTCCTACCTCGACGCCCGCGCCAACCAAGGCCGCTGGCTGATGCGCATGGAAGACCTCGACCCTCCACGTGAAGAGCCCGGCGCCCAAACGGCGATCCTGCACGCCCTGGAAAGCTACGGCTTTGAGTGGGACGGTGAATTGGTCCGACAAAGCGAGCGGCATGATGCCTACGCCAAAGTGCTGAACGATATGTTCAACCACGGCCTGGCCTATGCGTGCACCTGCTCGCGCAAACAGCTGGAGGGCTACAACGGGATTTATCCGGGACTGTGCCGCAATGCCGGGCATGACCAGCAAGATGCCGCCATTCGCCTGCGCGTTCCTGAGCTGGAATACCACTTTACTGACCGCGTTCAGGGTGAATTCAGACAGCACTTGGGCCGCGATGTAGGCGATTTCATCATCCGCCGCCGTGACGGCCTGTACGCCTATCAATTGGCCGTGGTCCTCGACGATGCCTGGCAAGGGGTGACCGATATCGTGCGCGGCGCCGACCTGCTCGACTCCACGCCGCGCCAGTTGTATCTGCAGGAGCTGCTGGGCCTGCGCCAACCGCGCTATCTTCACGTACCGTTGATTGTCCAGCCGGACGGTAACAAATTGGGCAAATCCTATCGCTCCCCGCCGTTGACACCTGACCAGGCCACGCCTTTGCTATTGAGAGCCCTGCGCGCGCTCGGCCAGCAACCCGGCAGCGAGTTGCTCCACGCCAGCCCACGGGAGCTGCTGGATTGGGGCATTGCGCAGTGGGATGCCAGCCGCATCCCGCGCACACTCACGTTGGCCGAAGCGCAATTGAGCTGAAGGCGCTTGCAGCTTGCCCACCATCCGTTACCATCGCCGCAGTTTTTCAATCAGAGGCCAACATGTACATCTATCGATTGGTCCTGCTGCTGGTCGTCGGGATCTACCTGTTTTCCCCCGCCATCATGGATTGGTGGATCGACGCCACGGGCGCCTGGTACCGCCCATATCTGCTGTGGCTGATCCTGATCGTCGTGACCTTTATCCTGCAGAGCCAAAAAGATGCCGATGAGCTTTAGCCTCACCCAGATGCTGCTGATCAGCGCCGCCTACCTGGCGGCGCTGTTCGGGGTCGCCTGGATCAGTGAGCGCGGAATGATTCCGCGGGCGATCATTCGCCATCCGCTGACCTACACCTTGTCCCTGGGCGTCTACGCCAGCGCCTGGGCGTTCTATGGCACGGTGGGCCTGGCCTATCAGTATGGCTACGGCTTCCTGTCCAGTTACCTGGGCGTGTCCGGCGCATTTTTGCTCGCGCCGGTGCTGCTCTACCCGATCCTGAAGATCACCCGCACCTATCAACTGTCGTCATTGGCCGACCTGTTCGCCTTCCGTTTTCGCAGCACCTGGGCCGGCGCGCTGACCACCGTTTTCATGCTGATCGGCGTACTGCCCTTGCTGGCCCTGCAGATTCAAGCAGTGGCCGACTCCATCAGCATCCTCACCCGTGAGCCCGTGCAGCACCGCGTCGCCCTGGCCTTCTGCGCGCTGATCACGCTGTTCACGATTTTCTTCGGCTCACGCCATATCGCCACCCGCGAGAAGCATGAAGGCCTGGTGTTCGCGATTGCGTTCGAGTCGGTGATCAAGCTGATCGCCATCGGCGGTGTCGGCCTTTATGCGCTCTACGGCGTGTTCGATGGCCCGCAACAGCTGGAACTGTGGCTGCTGCAAAACCAGACGGCCCTCGCCGCCCTGCACACGCCGCTGCAGGAAGGTCCATGGCGCACGCTGCTGCTGGTGTTCTTCGCCTCGGCCATCGTGATGCCGCACATGTATCACATGACTTTCACCGAGAACCTCAACCCGCGCTCGCTGGTCAGCGCCAGTTGGGGCTTGCCGCTGTTCCTGCTGCTGATGAGCCTGGCGGTGCCGCTGATCCTGTGGGCCGGCCTCAAACTCGGGGCAACGACCAATCCGGAATACTTCACCCTCGGCATCGGCATCGCCGCCAACAGCCCGGCCCTGGCGCTGCTGGCGTATGTCGGCGGCTTGTCGGCAGCCAGCGGGCTGATTATTGTCACCACGCTGGCGCTGTCGGGCATGGCGCTCAATCACCTGGTGCTGCCGCTGTACCAGCCACCGGCCGAAGGCAATATCTACCGCTGGCTGAAGTGGACGCGCCGCGCGCTGATTGTCGCGATCATCATGGCCGGCTACGGGTTCTACCTGTTGCTCGGCGCCGGACAAGACCTCGCCAACCTGGGCATCGTCGCGTTTGTCGCGACCTTGCAGTTCCTGCCGGGAGTGCTGTCGGTGCTGTACTGGCCGACGGCCAATCGACGTGGCTTCATCGCCGGGCTGCTGGCCGGGATCCTGGTGTGGCTCGTGACCATGCTGCTGCCGCTGGTCGGCAATCTGCAGGGCTTCTACATCCCGCTGCTGAACATGATCTACGTGCTGGACGACACCAGCTGGCACATGGCGGCGATTGCCTCGCTGGCGGCCAACGTGCTGATGTTCACCCTGATTTCACTGTTCACCAACGCCAGCCCCGAAGAAACCAGCGCCGCCGAAGCCTGCGCAGTAGACAACGTGCGCCGCCCGCAGCGCCGCGAACTGCACGCCGCCTCACCCCAGGAGTTCGCCACGCAACTGGCCAAGCCGCTGGGCGCCAAGGCCGCGCAAAAGGAGGTCGAGCAGGCGCTGCGCGACCTTTACCTGCCGTTTGACGAGCGGCGCCCGTACGCCTTGCGCCGCCTGCGTGACCGTATTGAAGCCAACCTGTCCGGCCTGATGGGCCCCAGCGTGTCCCAGGACATCGTCGAAACCTTTTTGCCCTACAAGGCCGGCGGCGAAAACTACGTCACCGAAGACATCCATTTCATCGAGAGCCGGCTGGAGGATTACCACTCACGCCTCACCGGGCTGGCCGCCGAACTCGATGCCCTGCGTCGCTACCACCGCCAGACCCTGCAGGAACTGCCGATGGGCGTGTGCTCGCTGGCCAAGGATCAAGAGATCCTGATGTGGAACAAGGCCATGGAAGAACTCACCGGCATCGCCGCACAACGGGTGGTCGGCTCGCGCCTGAACACCTTGGGCGATCCGTGGAAAGAACTGCTGCAAGGCTTTATCAACCTGCCCGACGAGCATTTGCACAAGCAGCACCTGGCCCTTGACGGCCAGACCCGCTGGCTCAACCTGCACAAAGCCGCCATCGACGAGCCGCTGGCCCCCGGCAACAGCGGCCTGGTGCTGCTGGTCGAAGACCTGACCGACACGCAGATGCTCGAAGACAAGCTGGTGCACTCCGAGCGCCTGGCCAGCATCGGTCGCCTGGCCGCAGGCGTGGCCCATGAAATCGGCAATCCGATCACCGGTATCGCTTGCCTCGCGCAGAACCTGCGCGAAGAGCGCGAGGAAGACGGCGAAATCACCGAGATCAGCGGGCAAATCCTCGAACAGACCAAGCGGGTCTCGCGCATCGTGCAGTCGCTGATGAGCTTTGCCCATGCCGGCGCCCATCAGAATCAGGACGAGGCCGTGTGCCTGGCCGAGGTGGCGCAGGATGCCATTGGGCTGCTGGCCTTGAACCGGCGTAATTTCGAAGTACAGTTCTTCAACTTGTGCGACCCCGACCACTGGGTCGACGGCGACTCACAACGCCTGGCCCAAGTGCTGATCAACCTGCTGTCCAACGCCCGTGACGCGTCGCCGCCGCACAGCGCGGTACGCGTCAAGAGCGAGGCTTTCGAGCACACGGTCGACCTGATCGTGGAGGATGAAGGCAGCGGCATTCCACAGAACATCATGGACCGATTGTTCGAACCCTTCTTCACCACCAAGGATCCGGGTGAAGGTACCGGTCTGGGCCTTGCACTGGTCTATTCCATCGTTGAAGAGCATTATGGACAAATCACCATCGACAGCCCGGCTGACACCGAAAGCCAACGCGGCACCCGTATTCGGGTGACCTTGCCGCGTCATGTCGAAGCGACGTCCGCTGTGAACTGAGACCGTCGAGAGAATTGAATCAATGCCGCACATTTTGATCGTCGAAGACGAAACCATTATCCGCTCTGCCTTGCGTCGCCTGCTTGAACGTAATCAGTACCAGGTCAGCGAAGCCGGCTCGGTGCAGGAAGCCCAGGAGCGGTTCAGCATTCCCACGTTCGACCTGATTGTCAGTGACCTGCGCCTGCCGGGCGCGCCTGGCACCGAGTTGATCAAGCTTGGCCAGGGCACCCCGGTGCTGATCATGACCAGCTACGCCAGCCTGCGCTCGGCGGTGGACTCCATGAAGATGGGCGCGGTGGACTACATCGCCAAGCCTTTCGACCACGATGAAATGCTCCAGGCCGTGGCCCGCATCCTGCGTGACCGCCAGTCGGCCAGCAGCGCTCCTGCCGAACAGCGCCCCGCCGGTAAAGCGGCCAACGGCGCCGACAAGCCGGGGGTCGACAACAGTAACGGCGAGATCGGTATCATCGGCTCCTGCCCACCGATGCAGGACCTGTACAGCAAGATCCGCAAGGTCGCGCCGACTGATTCCAATGTACTGATCCAGGGCGAGTCGGGTACCGGTAAAGAACTGGTAGCCCGAGCCCTGCATAACCTGTCCAAGCGCGCCAAGGCACCGATGATCTCGGTGAACTGCGCGGCGATCCCCGAATCGCTGATCGAGTCCGAGCTGTTCGGCCACGAGAAAGGCGCGTTCACCGGCGCCAGCGCCGGCCGTGCAGGTTTGGTCGAAGCGGCGGACGGCGGCACATTGTTCCTTGATGAAATCGGTGAGCTGCCCCTGGAAGCCCAGGCGCGTCTGCTGCGCGTGCTGCAGGAAGGCGAGATTCGCCGCGTCGGTTCGGTGCAATCGCAGAAGGTGGATGTGCGCCTGATCGCAGCCACGCACCGTGACCTGAAGAGCCTGGCCAAGATCGGCCAGTTCCGTGAAGACTTGTATTATCGCTTGCACGTGATCGCCCTCAAGCTGCCGGCCCTGCGCGAGCGTGGCGCCGACGTCAACGAGATCGCCAACGCGTTCCTGCTGCGCCAGAGCGCCCGCATCAACCGTACCGACCTCAAGTTCGCCCCGGATGCCGAACAGGCCATTCGGCATTACTCGTGGCCGGGTAACGTGCGTGAACTGGAGAATGCGGTCGAACGTGCGGTGATTCTGTCGGAGAGCCCGGAGATTTCCGCCGAGCTGCTGGGCATCGATATCGAGCTCAGTGACCTTGAGGATGACGACTTCATCGGCCTGGCCCCACAACAGGGCGGCGGTAGCAATACCAGCCACGAGCCGACGGAGGATTTGTCACTGGAAGACTACTTCCAGCATTTCGTCCTTGAGCACCAGGACCACATGACCGAAACCGAACTGGCACGCAAGCTGGGCGTGAGCCGCAAGTGCCTGTGGGAACGGCGCCAGCGCCTGGGCATCCCACGGCGCAAGACCGGGGTGGCCAGCGAGAGTTGAGGGTGCGCCCCCACAGGTAACACCCTCAGATGTGAAAAAACTGTTACCGCTGATTTTTCACGTAACAAAAGCCGGGGCTTACGGTAACGAAGCCCCGGCTTTTTTTCGCCCGTCGAAAACCCAAAACCGCCTCAAACCCCCGCTTTTGCTGGGCGGCACAAAAGTTGGCACGCACCCTGCTATATGCTTAGTACAAAAACAATAACAAGCTTTGTACAAGACAATAAAAATAAGACGAATCGACTCACGCACAATAAAAACAACACGGCGGAGGCGCAGCTAACTGATTCTTTTGGAGAGGCGTTGCATTTGGGGCTTGCCCCGCAACCAGGCCGAGAACAACAAAAACTGCCCTAAGGCAGAGCCTGAACTGGTTGGATCGTAGATCAGCAACACAGCGACCAAAGCAATCCGTTTGCTCTTGACTCCCGATTGGGAGTGTCATGAAGGTGAAGCTTCATGACGAGGGCGATCAACAAAAACAAGAAGCCCGAAATCAATAATAAAAATAGAGCACGCAACTACTTCTGGGGGAGCTTCGGCTCCCCTTGTAGTTTCCGCATGAAAACTCGAGCATTTGACGATTTAAGGCTTATGGCGCAAGGCCTGCAGCTTGTTCCTACACCATCCCCTGACTAAATGCTAGAATCCCCGCCCATCATGCGGTCATTCTTCGTTATGGCCGAACATTCCTTCAAACAGTGCATCCCATGCTGAAGAAGTTGTTCCAGTCATTCCGTTCTCCCTTGCGTCGTACGCAACACAAACGCAGCACGCCTGAAGTGCTCAATAGCAGCCAGCATTCGCTGCAGCGCGCTCAGTTCAGCCGTTATGCAGTGAACATCGTCGAACGTTTGCAGAACGCCGGCTACCAGGCTTATCTGGTCGGCGGTTGCGTACGCGACATGTTGCTCAATATCACACCCAAGGATTTCGACGTCGCCACTAGCGCCACGCCTGAACAGGTCCGTGCCGAGTTTCGCAATGCGCGCATCATCGGCCGCCGCTTCAAGCTGGTGCATATCCACTTCGGCCGCGAAATCATTGAGGTGGCGACCTTCCGCGCCGGCCACCCGCAAAACGATGAAGAGGAAGACACCAACCAGTCTTCCCGCAACGAAAGCGGGCGCATCCTGCGCGACAACGTCTATGGCACCCTGGAAGAAGATGCGCAGCGCCGCGACTTCACCATCAACGCCCTGTATTACGACCCGGTCAGCGAGCGCATTCTCGATTACGCCAATGGCGTGCACGACATCCGCAACAACCTGATCCGCCTGATCGGCGACCCGGTGCAGCGCTACCAGGAAGACCCGGTGCGCATGCTGCGGGCCGTGCGTTTCGCCGCCAAGCTCAACTTCGGCATCGAAAAGCACACGGCCGCGCCGATCCGCGACCTGGCACCGATGCTGCGCGAGATTCCTTCGGCGCGCCTGTTCGAGGAAGTACTCAAGCTGTTCCTCTCGGGCTACGCTGCCGACACCTTCGAAATGCTCGTCGACCTGCAGCTGTTCGATCCGCTGTTCCCGGCCAGTGCCGAGGCGTTGGAATACAACCCGACGTACACCCACACGCTGATCAGCGAAGCGCTGATCAATACCGACTTGCGCATCAAGCAGAACAAACCGGTGACCCCGGCGTTCCTGTTTGCCGCGCTGTTGTGGCCGGCCCTGCCCAAACGCGTACTGCGCCTGCAAGAGCGTGGCATGCCGCCGATTCCGGCCATGCAGGAAGCGGCTCATGAGCTGATCGCCGAGCAGTGCCAGCGCATCGCCATTCCGAAACGCTTCACCCTGCCGATCCGCGAGATCTGGGACATGCAGGAGCGCCTGCCACGCCGCAGCGGCAAGCGCGCCGACCTGCTGCTGGACAACCCGCGCTTCCGTGCCGGCTACGATTTCCTGCTGTTGCGCGAAAGCGCCGGCGAGCAGACCGATGGCCTGGGTGAATGGTGGACCGACTACCAGGACGCCAATGAAAGCCAGCGCCGCGACATGATTCGCGACCTTGGCAGCAAGGGCGAGAGCGCCGGCGAAGGGCCGAAGAAACGTCGTCGCAGCGGTACCAAGCGCAAGCGCAGCGCCGCCGATGCCTCGGGCGCCGCAGGCGAATAAACGTGGAACGTATCTACATCGGCATGGGCAGTAACCTGGCCGCCCCGGATCAGCAATTGCGCAGCGCCATCGAAGCGCTCGCACAACTACCGGGGACCACCGTCGCCGGTGTGTCGGCGTTTTACCAAAGCGATTCCCTGCTCCCGGGCCAACCGCGCTACACCAACGCGGTGGCGGCCCTGGACAGCAGCCTGGCGCCCCTTGAGCTGCTGGATGCGCTGCAAGCCATCGAAAACGATCAGGGCCGCGAGCGCCTCGAGCGTTGGGGGCCGCGCACACTGGACCTGGACATCCTGCTGTTCGGCGATCGCCTGATCGACGAGCCGCGCCTCAAGGTGCCCCATTACCAGATGCACCTGCGCGCGTTTGTGCTGTACCCGCTGGCCGAGCTAGCGCCCGCATCGCTGCAAATGCCCAACGGGCAAACGCTCAACGACTTGCTGACCGCCTGCCCCTTTGTCGGCCTGGAACGCTTGCCCCAAAACTGACTCAATCAATGTGGGAGCTGGCTTGCCTGCGATAGCATCACCTCGGTTTCACTGAAAGACCGAGGCGCCTGCATCGCAGGCAAGCCAGCTCCCACATTTTGTTCACCTACGCCCTCAAAATCCCTTTCCCACTTGCTGAATCGCGTCAGTAACAGCGGTAACACCGCCATCGTAACAATGCGGTAACACATCCAATTGACTTCCCGTGTCCTCCTCACGACTATAGGCGTCCCGCTGCCGCCAACCCGGCGCTGAAGGGCGCAATCCAGGCCTTATAAGCACTGCTCTCAAGACAGTGCGCCTGTATAAACGAAGACTCACGCGCGTTACTCGCTGTTTCCAAGCGCCTGAACGAGGACCCTTTTCATGCCAGACATTACCCTGACCACCTTGCAGAGCCTCAAGCTCAAAGGTGAAAAAATCACCATGCTCACCTGCTATGACGCCACCTTCGCCCAAGCCAGTTGCCAGGCCGGGGTTGAAGTGTTGCTGGTAGGTGACTCCCTGGGCATGGTTCTTCAAGGGAATGACAGCACGCTGCCCGTCACCACCGATGAACTCGCCTATCACACCGCCAGCGTCAAGCGCGGCAACGACGGCGCATTTATCATTGCCGACCTGCCGTTCATGGATTACGCCACTGTCGAGCAGACGTTCCACAACGCTGGCAAACTGATGCGCGCCGGTGCGCACATGGTCAAAGTGGAAGGCGCCGTATGGCTCGCCGAGTCGATTCGCCTGCTGGCTGAACGCGGCGTGCCGGTCTGTGCACATATGGGCCTTACGCCACAGTCGGTGCACATCCTCGGCGGCTACAAGGTCCAGGGCCGCAATGAAGCCCAGGCGCGCCAGATGCGTGCCGATGCCATCGCCCTGGAACAAGCGGGCGTTGCGATGATCCTGCTCGAATGCGTGCCCAGCGAACTGGCAGCAGAAATCACCCAGGCCGTTAAAGTGCCGGTGATCGGTATTGGCGCAGGCTCGGCCACCGATGGCCAGGTCTTGGTGCTGCATGACATGCTCGGCCTGTCGCTCACCGGCCGCGTGCCGAAGTTCGTGAAAAACTTCATGACCGGCCAGGACAGCATCCACGCCGCGCTGAGCGCCTATGTCGCCGAAGTCAAAGGCGTGACCTTCCCCGGCGCCGAACACGGATTCTCTGCATGAACACCGTAAAAACCGTCCGCGAACTGCGGGCTGCCGTCGCCCATGCCCGTAAAGCCGGCAAACGCATCGGCTTCGTGCCCACCATGGGCAACCTGCACAGCGGCCACGCCACCCTGGTGACCAAAGCCGCGCAACAGGCTGACTTCGTCGTCGCGAGCATCTTCGTCAACCCACTGCAGTTCGGCGCTGGCGAAGACTTGGACAAATACCCGCGGACCTTGGCCGCGGACCAGGAAAAGCTCCTGCAAGCCGGCTGCAACCTGCTGTTCGCGCCGACCGTCGAGGAAATGTACCCCGGTGGCATGAGCGGCCAGACCCGCGTCAGCGTCCCGCAGTTGTCCGAAGGCCTGTGCGGCGCCAGTCGTCCCGGGCACTTCGAGGGCGTGGCGACGGTGGTCAGCAAGCTGTTCAACATGGTCCAGCCGGACATGGCCGTGTTCGGCCAGAAGGACTACCAGCAACTGGCGGTGATTCGCGCCATGGTCCATGACCTGAACATGCCGATCCAGATCATCGGCGAACCGACCGTGCGTGCCGACGACGGCCTGGCGCTCTCATCGCGCAACGGTTACCTCAGCGATGAGCAACGCGCCATCGCCCCGGTGCTGTACCGCAGCCTCGGCCAGATCGCCGCCGCCATCAAAGGCGGTGACCACGATTTCGCCACGCTGCGCGCCGAACAGGTCCGGCAGATCGAAGCCGCCGGGCTGCGCCTGGATTACCTTGAAGTGCGCCAGGGCGTGAACCTGCGCCCGGCCACGCCCGAGGACCGCGATGTGGTGATCCTGGTCGCCGCCTATCTGGGCGCTACCCGCCTCATCGACAACCTGCACCTGAACCTCTGATCCCCCCGCCAGTTGCCCTCCTCGCTGTGCCGGTATAAAAAAGTACCGGCCACAGCGCAGACAAAGCCAAGACATATCGACACGCTAGGTTTAATGTAATCGCCCTGCGCTATGGTTAGCGCTGTCCGGAACCCGCCCTTGATGAAAGACTGGACGTTCCGGGCTTTGAAGTGTCCTAAAGGCAGTCCCCGTAATAAAAGGAAACCCGCAGCGATGGCGTACTACCGCACTCCTCATGACGTTACCGCTCTGCCCGCCTGGCAAGCGCTCAATCAACATCGCCAAGCCATGCAGGATTTCAGCATGCGCGAAGCGTTCACTGCCGATCCCCAGCGTTTTTCCCAGTTCACCTTGAGCAGCTGCGGACTTTTCCTCGATTACTCGAAAAACCTGATCACCAGCGAAACCCGCGACCTGCTGGTGGGCCTGGCCAAGGAAGTGAATCTCAAAGGCGCGATCGACGCACTGTACGCCGGCGAGCCAGTCAACTCCTCCGAAGGCCGCCCGGCCCTGCACACCGCACTGCGCCGCCCGGTGGGCGACAAGCTGTCGGTCAACGGCGTGAACATCATGCCGGACGTGCACAAGGTGCTGAACCAGATCACTGACCTGGTCGGCCGCATCCACGACGGCCTGTGGCGTGGCTACACCGAGAAGCCGATCACCGACGTGGTGAACATCGGTATCGGTGGCTCGTTCCTCGGCCCGGAGCTGGTCTCCGAAGCGCTGTTGTCCTACGCCCATAAAGGCGTGCGCTGCCACTACCTGGCGAACATCGACGGCAGTGAGTTCCACGAACTGACCATGAAGCTGCGCGCCGAGACCACGCTGTTTATCGTCTCGTCGAAGTCCTTCAATACCCTCGAAACCCTGAAGAATGCCCAGGCCGCCCGCGCCTGGTACCTGGCCCAGGGTGGCTCGGAAGCCGAGCTGTATCGCCATTTCATCGCCGTATCGAGCAACAACGCGGCAGCGGTGGCCTTCGGTATTCGCGAAGAGAACATCTTCCCGATGTGGGACTGGGTCGGCGGTCGTTACTCGCTGTGGTCGGCCATCGGCCTGCCCATCGCCCTGGCCATCGGCATGTCCAACTTCAAGGAGCTGCTGTCCGGTGCCTACACCATGGACCAGCACTTCCAGAACGCCCCGTTCGAGTCGAACATGCCGGTGCTGCTGGGCCTGCTGGGCGTGTGGTACGGCAACTTCTGGGGCGCGCAGAGCCATGCGATCCTGCCGTACGACCACTACCTGCGTAACATCACCAAGCATTTGCAACAGCTGGACATGGAATCCAACGGCAAGAGCGTGCGCCAGGATGGCACACCGGTGTCCACCGATACCGGCCCGGTGATCTGGGGCGGCGTCGGCTGCAACGGTCAGCACGCGTACCACCAGTTGCTGCACCAGGGGACCCAACTTATCCCGGCCGACTTCATCGTGCCGATTGTCAGCTTCAACCCGGTGTCCGATCACCATCAGTGGCTGTACGCCAACTGCCTGTCCCAGAGCCAGGCGCTGATGCTCGGCAAGACCCGCAGCGAAGCCGAAGCCGAACTGCGCGACAAAGGCCTGCCGGAAGCCGAAGTGCAGAAACTGGCGCCACACAAGGTGATCCCGGGCAACCGCCCGAGCAACACCCTTGTGGTCGAACGGATCAGCCCGCGCCGCCTGGGCGCGCTGGTGGCGATGTATGAGCACAAGGTGTTCGTGCAGAGCGTGATCTGGGGCATCAACGCCTTCGACCAATGGGGCGTGGAGCTGGGCAAGGAGCTGGGCAAGGGCGTCTACAACCGTCTGACCGGCGCCGAAGAAACCTCCGCCGAGGATGCTTCGACCCAGGGCCTGATCAACTACTTCCGCGGTCGTCACCGCGGTTAAAGGGATCGGCACTACACTTACGGTCTGAACCTGCGGGAGCACACCCTGTGTAGGAGCGGGCTTGCCAGCGATAGCGATCTTCAGGACGCCATCGCCGGCAAGCCGGCACCTACGAGGGTCGCACGGCTCCCCTCTTGTCGCTAAAACAAGAATAAGGACCGCTCATGTTCGACCTCAGCCAATTCCCCACCGCCGATGCCGTCCGCCGGGCTGCGCAACTCAGCCAAGAGGACTATCAGCGCCTCTATCGCCAATCCATCGACCAGCCGGATACTTTCTGGGCTGAACAGGCCATGGCCTTTCTCGACTGGATAACTCCGTGGCACACCGTCCAGCAGTCGGACATCCACACCGGCGCCGCCCAGTGGTTCGCCGGCGGCACACTGAACGTCAGCTACAACTGTATCGACCGTCACCTGGCGCAACGCGCCGATCAGGCGGCCTTCATCTGGGAAGGCGATGATCCGACAAACGCTTCCAAAATCACCTACCGCCAACTGCACCAAAACGTCTGTCGCCTCGCCAACGTGCTGAAAAGCCGTGGCGTGAAGAAAGGTGACCGGGTGTGTATCTACATGCCGATGATCCCGGAGGCGGCCTACGCCATGCTCGCCTGCACGCGCATTGGTGCAGTGCACTCGGTGGTGTTTGGGGGTTTCTCGCCGGATGCCTTGCGCGACCGCATCCTCGATGCCGACTGCCGCACCGTGATCACCGCCGATGAGGGCGTGCGCGGCGGCAAGCCGGTGGCACTGAAACAAAATGTCGACAAGGCCCTGGCCAGTTGCCCGGACGTCAGTACAGTGCTGGTGGTCGAGCGCACCGGCGCGACTGTGAACTGGAGCGAAGGCCGCGACCTGAAGTATCGGCAATCCCTGGAAGCCGCGAGCGACGATTGCCCACCCGAGCCCATGGACGCCGAAGACCCGCTGTTCATCCTCTACACCTCCGGCAGCACCGGCAAGCCCAAGGGCGTGCTGCACACCACCGGCGGCTACCTGCTGCAGGCGGCGATGACCTTCAAATACGTGCTCGATTACCGCGATGGCGAGGTGTTCTGGTGCACCGCCGATGTCGGCTGGGTCACCGGCCACAGCTATATCGTGTATGGCCCGCTGGCCAATGGCGCCACCTCGCTGATGTTCGAGGGCGTACCGAGCTACCCGGACAGCTCACGCTTCTGGCAGGTGATCGACAAGCATCAGGTCAATATCTTCTACACGGCGCCCACCGCCCTGCGCGCCTTGATGCGTGAAGGCCATGGCCCCTTGCAGAGCACCTCCCGCGCCAGCCTGCGCCTGCTGGGCAGTGTCGGTGAGCCGATCAACCCGGAGGCGTGGGACTGGTATTTCAACGCGGTCGGCGAACAGCGCTGCCCGATTGTCGATACCTGGTGGCAAACCGAAACCGGCGGCATCATGCTCAGCCCGCTGGTCAGCGCCCGGCGGATCAAGCCGGGTTGTGCGACCCAGCCGATGTTTGGCGTACAGCCCGCGCTGCTGGATGAGCACGGCAAGGTGATCAGCGGCGCCGGCAGCGGCGTGCTGGCGATCAAGGCCAGTTGGCCGGGGCAGATCCGCAGTGTGTATGGCGATCCGCAGCGCATGATCGACACCTACTTCAAACCCTACCCCGGCTACTACTTCACCGGTGACGGCGCCCGGCGCGACGAAGACGGCGACTACTGGATCACCGGGCGCATCGACGATGTGATCAACGTGTCCGGCCACCGTATCGGCACCGCCGAAGTGGAGAGCGCCCTGGTGCTGCATGACCAGGTGGCCGAAGCGGCCGTCGTCGGCTACCCCCATGACGTCAAGGGCCAGGGCATTTATGCCTTCGTCACCCCGATGAATGGCGTCGAGCCCGATGACACATTGAAAAAGCACCTGCTGGAGCTGGTCAGCAAGGAAATTGGCAGCTTTGCCAAGCCGGAACTGATCCAATGGGCGCCCGCTTTGCCGAAGACTCGCTCGGGCAAGATCATGCGCAGGATCCTGCGCAAGATCGCCTGTAACGAACTCGACAGCCTCGGTGATACTTCCACCCTGGCCGATCCGAGTGTGGTCGACGGCCTGATCGACAAACGCCTGAACCGATAGGACACCATGGAATTTCTGCGCAGCCGTATTGAAACCCAGTTGATGAGCCTGACCGGCTTGTCACTGGGCCAGCTGGACCTGGAAAACCCCAAGGGCGACCCCGGCCTGTTCGGGCCGGACTCGGTCAGTTGGCAGGTGCATGGCGACTTCAGCAGCATGCTGATCGGCGGTATCAGCGCCTTGATGCTGCAAGCCTTGCACCCGCTGGCCCTGGCGGGCGTGTGGGATCACTCGAACTTCCGCCAGGACATGCTCGGGCGGCTGCGGCGGACTTCGCAGTTCATCTCCGGGACCACCTTCGGCTCGCGCAAGGATGCCGAATGGCTGATCGAAAAAGTCCGCACCATTCACCTGCAGGTGGTCGGCCATGCACCGGACGGGCGACCTTATGCCGCCAGCGATCCGGAGCTGCTGACCTGGGTGCACGTGGCCGAGGTAAGCAATTTCCTCGCTGCCCACCTGCGCTATCGCAACCCGCACCTGTCCGGCCGGGATCAGGACCGTTACTACAGCGAGATTGCCTTGGTCGCCGAGCGACTGGGCGCGCGGCATGTGCCTCGCTCGCGGCAGGAAGTGGCGGATTACATGGCGCGTATTCGTCCTCAACTGCTGTGCGACGAGCGCAGCCATGAAGTGCTGCGCCTGCTGCTCAATGCGCCTGCGCCCAGCCACCTGGCCAAGCCTTTCGGTGCCTTGATGATGCAGGCCGGCATTGATCTGCTGCCGGACTGGGCCAGCGCCATGCTCGACCAACAGCAGAGCCCGCTGCAGCGCCAGATGATCCGCGCCGGGGTCAAGCGCAGTGCGCCGTTGCTGCGTTGGGCGATGCGCAATGGTTCGGTGCAACGCGCCCATCGGCGGATGGGGTTGATGTAGGCCGTGGCGCATAACTGTTAAACTCCGCGCCCTCATTTCCCCAGCAAGGCGCGCTCCATGTCTTCCTTGAATCAGGCGCTGCGCGCCGCCCTCGATCAACGCCAAGACCTGATCAACGAGCTGCATGCCCAGGGCACCGATTGCTATCGGTTGTTCCATGGCAGCCAGGAAGGCGCCGGCGGCCTGACCGTCGACCGCTACGGCCCGCAACTGCTGGTGCAGAGCTTCCACCAGAGCCTGGAAACCAGCGACCTGCTGGCGCTGCATCAACAGATCAACCAGCACCTGGGCCTTGAACTGCTGCTGGTGTACAACGACCGCTCCCGTGGCAACTCGCGAATCGACCGCGAAGACACGGTGTACCGCGCCGAACCCGCTGCGCTGGAAGACATGATCGGCCACGAGTGGGGCCTCAATTACCGCGTGCGCGGGCGGCATGCCGGGCAGGACCCGTTGCTGTTCCTTGACCTGCGCAACACGCGCGGCTGGGTCAAGGCGCACAGCGCGGGCAAAAGCGTGCTGAACCTGTTTGCCTACACCTGTGGCGTCGGCTTGAGTGCCGCGGCCGGCGGCGCCCGCGAGGTGTGCAACCTGGACTTCGCCGAAGGCAATCTGGCGGTCGGCCGTGAGAACGGCCTGCTCAACCCGCAATTGCCGACCATGGAGTTTGTGCAGTCGGATTATTTCCCTGCGATTCGCCAGTTGGCCGGCTTGCCGATTACCCAACGTCGTGGGCAGAAGCTGCCGAGTTACCCGCGCCTGGAGCCACGTCAATATGATCTGGTATTGCTCGACCCACCGGCCTGGGCCAAGAGCGCATTCGGCACTGTCGACCTGCTGCGCGACTACCAGAGCCTGCTCAAGCCGGCGCTGCTCGCCACCGCCGACAACGGCGTGCTGATCTGCTGCAACAACCTCGCAAAAGTCAGCATGGACGACTGGCGCGACCAGGTGCTGCGCTGCGCCGAGAAAGCCGGGCGGCCGGTACGCGACTGGCAGATCATGACACCTGGCGCGGACTTTCCCTCGCAAGACCAACAGCCGCCGTTGAAGACCCTGATCCTGCAGCTGTAGTACTTTTCCCAAGAAGCCGCGTACTTCGGAACCGAAATCCCGTGCCATACTCCAAGGCACTCTTGTTCGACATAGATGGCGTCACCCATGCCCAAAGGATTGATTCGCGCCGCTGGCGCCCTGTTGACCGCCCTTGCCCTGTACAGCTTGCTGGGCTTTCTGATTCTGCCGGGCATCGCCCTTCGCATTGCCAACCAACAACTGGCCCATTACGCCACGGTGCCGGCCCGGATCGAGCGCATCGAGCTCAACCCGTTCAGCCTGGAAGTGACGGCATGGGGCCTGAAAATCGGCGAGCCGGGCAAGGAGCAAGTGGGTTTCGAGCGTCTCTACGCCAACCTGCAGATCGATAGCCTGTGGACTCGCGCACTGCACCTGGCCGATGTGCAATTGGACAAGCCCAAGACCGAACTGCTCTTCGACAAGTCCGGCCAGTTGAACCTGGCGCAGCTGTTCAAGCTGCCGACCAGCGAGCCTAGCCCGGCCGATCCAAATGCCAAGCCGTTTCCATTGCGTATCGACAGCATCAAGCTGGCGGGCGGCTATGTGCACTTTCAGGACCTGCGCCCCAGCGAACCTATCGAATTTCTCTACGACACGCTCGACTTCGAACTGAAGAACCTCAGCACCTTGCCCGAAGACAACGCCGACATGACCTTGGTGGCCGCCGGACCTGAAGGCGGGCGGATCGACTGGAAAGGCAATTTCAGCCTGGTGCCGATCATTTCCGAAGGGACTCTGAAGGTTACCGACGGCAAGATGAAAGCCTGGTGGCCTTATGTACGCGACGCCTTGCCACTGGTGCTCGAAGACGGCGTACTCAACTTCAGTACCGACTACCGATTCAGCCTGGCCAAAGAGACCGAGCTGAACCTGACCAACACCGCAGCGAGCGTCGCGCCGTTTGCCATCAACGCGCCGGATGGTCGCCCGCTGGTGCGCCTGGAGCGCCTGGACGTCAGTGAGACCACGGTTGACCTGGCCAAGCAGCAGGTCGTCATCGGCAAGATCCGCAGCAACAAACTGGAAACCTGGGCCGCCCGTGAAGCCGACGGCCAACTTGACTGGCAGAAACTGTTCGCCAGCCAACCGAGCAAACCGGCCAAGGCGCCGGAACCTGCCACGGCGCCGGCCACCGCTGACTCACCGAAACCCGAACCCGCCGCGCCGAGCAAACCCTGGCAAGTGCTGCTCAAGGATGTGCAACTGCGCAACTATCAAGTGCACCTGGCCGACCGCCAGGTCAAACCCGCCGTTGCGCTTGAACTGGGCCCGTTGAACGTCGACATGCAGAACTTCGACAGCCTCAACCAGAGCCCCTTCACCTTGAAGGTCGACTCCGGCCTGGGCAAGCAGGGCAAGATCCAGGCAACCGGCGAGGTCAACCTCAACCCGATCAGCGCCAAGCTGAAAGTGAATACCCAGGACATCGACCTTCGGGTGGCGCAGTCCTATATCAGCCCGTTTATTCGCCTGGAACTGCGTAGCGGCATGCTCGGCAGCAATCTGGACGTCAACCTCAAGAGCGCCGATCCGCTGAAGCTCCAGGTAACGGGCCGGGCGCAAGTCGACCAGTTGCACACCCTCGACACCCTGAAGACCCGCGACTTCGTGAAGTGGCAGCGCCTGGTGCTGGAAGGCGTGAACTACCAGCACGGTGAGAGCCTGTCGATTGACAAGGTCAACCTGCTGCAACCGTATGCACGGTTCATGATCAACGACGACCGCACCACCAACGTGGATGACCTGCTGATTCCACAGCCGGCCAACAGTGGCGCCAAGTCAACAGCAAAACCGGCCAGCAAAGACAAACCCCTGGGCATTCATGTCGGGCAAATCGCGATCAACGACGGCTCGGCCAACTTCGCCGACTTCAGCCTCACGCCCAACTTCGCCACGGCGATTCAACAACTCAACGGGCAGATCGGCACCATCGACAGCCGCCAGGCCAAACCGGCCAGCGTCGACATCAAGGGCAAGGTCGACCGTTACGCCCCCGTCACCATCAAAGGCAGCGTAAACCCGTTTGATCCGATGGCGGCGCTGGATATCGCCACCAGCTTCAAACGTGTCGAGCTGACCACCCTGACGCCTTACTCGGGCAAGTTCGCCGGCTTCCGTATCCGCAAGGGCCGTCTCAACCTCGACTTGCACTACGTGATCACCAAAGGCCAACTGAAGGCCGAAAACAAGGTGGTGGTCGAGCAACTGCAGTTGGGTGAGAAAGTCGACAGCGCCGATGCCGTGGACCTGCCGATTCGCCTGGCCATCGCGTTGCTCAAGGACAGCGACGGCAAGATCTCGATCGAACTGCCGGTCACCGGCGACTTGAACAACCCGCAATTCAGCGTGATGCCGATCGTCTGGCAGACCCTGCGAAACCTGGTGGTACGCGCGGCGACGGCGCCGTTCAAATTCATCGGCGGGCTGATCACCGGGGGAGGCTCGGAGGACCTGGGTAATGTGTCCTTCGCCGCCGGCTCCAGCGAATTGAGCAAAGACGCCGAAGGTGCACTGAATACACTGGCCAAGGCACTCAAGGAACGCCCTACCCTGCGCCTGGAAATCGAAGGCACGGCCGCGGCCAGCAGCGACGGCCCGTTCCTTGCCTCCCAGCGCCTGGAGCGTGAATACCAATACAACTACTACAAGATGCTCCAGCGCCGTGGCGACAAGGTCCCGGCCCAGGCATCGTTGTTGGTGGTTCCGGAAAGCGAGAAGGCCCCGCTGTTGGAAGGCATCTACCGCACGCGCCTGAAGCAGCAGCCGCCAGCCGAGTGGAAAGACCTCAGCCGCGACGACCGCACGGCCAAGTTGAAAGACGGTGTAATCAAGTTCTGGAGCAGCAGTGATGTGCTGCTGCGCCAGCTCGGCCAGGATCGCGCCAGTACCATCAAGGATTACCTGGTGGACAAAGGGCAGTTGGAAGATGACCGGGTGTACTTCATCGATGCCAACCTGGGCCAGGCCGAGAAGGATGGCCGGGTGGTGACGCCAATGCACCTGGATGCCGAGTAGCTTGCGAAGGCGGTGCGTCAGTCAGTCAGTTATGGGCTGACACACCGAATTCGCGCGCAAGCCTGCTGCCACATCTGACCGCTTTCGCACTAAGGTTTTATTTCGACCCATAATAGAACAGGCCCCGACACGAATGCCGGGGCCTGTAATGACCACATCCTTGTGGCCGGTCGCATGAACTCGTGAGGTGCATTGAGTGGATATCTAGCTCACTCGTTGCCGCCTTCGCCTAGTTCAGACGAATGGATAAGCGTTACTCTGCTTTCAGGCCATCGGCCGATACAGCTTTAACGCCTTTGATTTTCTTGGTGATGTTCACCGCGGTAGTTTTCTGTGCTTCAGTCACAGCGACCGAAGAGGACAGGGAAACTACACCCTTATTGGTTTCGACTTTGATGTCGGTACCAGGAATGCCTTTCTCGGTTACCAGGTCAGCTTTCACTTTGGTGGTGATCCAAGTGTCCGAGGTGGACTCTTTGGCACCTGCAGCTGCGCTTTTGGTTTTGTCGACGTTGTCTGCCTTGGTAGCGCCGCCAGCCAGCAGGCCATCAGCAGAAACTGCAGTTACGCCTTTGATTTTCTTGGTGATCGCTACAGCGGTCGCTTTTTGCGAATCCGAAATGGCTACGGTCGACGAGAGGGAAACCACACCTTTGTTGGTTTCAACCTTGATGTCCGAACCAGGAATGCCTTTTTCGGTCAGCAGATCAGACTTAACTTTGGTGGTGATCCAAGTATCCGAAACGCTTTCTTTTGCCTTGGTGGCTTCACCCGCCGCCATGGTCATTGGAGCTTGGGAAGTCTGGGCAAAGGCCACGTTAGCACCCATGGCCAGGGTCAGAGCGGTAGCAGTAGCGAGAGCGAACTTCTTCATACGAGTAACTCCTGTTTTATTAAAAGTCTGCAGTGTGTGAACCTTGATGCTGCAGCGTTAACAGGGATATTGCAGACAGTGTGCCAAGTCTCGATATCCAAATAAATCCTTATAAAACAATACGTTAAGAAAACACGCTTTTTTCGGAATCGTGCAACTTGCATGAACCTGACCGATGCTGCATGCAAGTTGCGGTTTTTTTCGATTTACTAAGCGCCTGATTTACCGGCATTTTCTCACGGACATAAAAAAAGGACCCCGAAGGGTCCTTTTTCCAGCTTAAAGCCTGCGGGTATTTAAACGCCCGAAGCCTTGGCTGCTGCTACGTCCTTGATGGACAGCTTGATACGGCCGCGGTTGTCCACGTCCAGTACCAGCACTTCCACTTCCTGGCCTTCTTTCAGGATGTCGGTCACTTTCTCGACGCGAGCATCGCTCAGCATGGAGATGTGAACCAGACCGTCCTTGCCAGGCAGGATGTTGACGAATGCGCCGAAGTCGACGATGCGCTCAACCTTGCCGACGTAGATCTTGCCGATCTCGGCTTCAGCGGTGATGCCCAGAACGCGCTGACGTGCTGCTTCAGCCGCTTCCTTGGTTTCGCCAAAGATCTTGATCGAGCCGTCGTCTTCGATGTCGATCGAAGCCTTGGTCTCTTCGCAGATCGCACGGATGGTCGCGCCGCCTTTACCGATGACATCACGGATTTTGTCGGTGTCGATTTTCATCGCGATCATGGTCGGAGCATTTTCCGACAGCTCGGTACGCGACTGACCAATGATCTGGTTCATCTGGCCGAGGATGTTCAGGCGCGCTTCCAGGGCTTGGCCCAGAGCGATTTCCATGATCTCTTCGGTGATGCCCTTGATCTTGATGTCCATCTGCAGCGCGGTCACACCCTTGGCGGTACCGGCTACTTTGAAGTCCATGTCGCCCAGGTGGTCTTCGTCACCCAGGATGTCGGTCAGGATGGCGAACTTCTCACCTTCTTTAACCAGGCCCATGGCGATACCGGCAACGGGTGCCTTCATCGGCACACCAGCGTCCATCAGTGCCAGGGAAGCACCGCACACGGAAGCCATCGAGCTGGAACCGTTGGACTCGGTGATTTCCGAGACAACACGGATGGTGTACGGGAACACGTCAGCCGCCGGCAGCATGGCCTGGACCGAACGACGGGCCAGACGGCCGTGACCGATTTCGCGGCGACCAGCGCCACCCATGCGACCACACTCGCCCACCGAGAACGGAGGGAAGTTGTAGTGCAGCATGAACGGGTCTTTTTTCTCGCCTTCCAGGGTGTCCAGCAGCTGTGCGTCACGGGCAGTACCCAGAGTCGCGACTACCAGGGCCTGGGTTTCACCACGGGTGAACAGGGCCGAACCGTGAGTCTTCGGCAGAACGCCGACTTCGATATTCAGCGGACGCACGGTGCGCGTGTCGCGACCGTCGATACGTGGCTTGCCGTTTACGATGTTTTCGCGAACGGTGCGGTATTCGATTTCACCGAATGCAGCTTTGACGTCGCTGGCGGAAGACTGGCCTTCTTCGCCGGACAACTTGGCCACAACCTGATCCTTCAGCTCGCCCAGGCGAGCGTAACGGTCGGCCTTGACGGTGATGGTGTAGGCGTCGGAGATAGCAGCGCCGAACTCGGAGCGGATAGCACCCAGCAGTTCGGTGGCTTCCGGGGCAGCAGCCCAGGTCCAGGTTGGCTTGGCAGCTTCGGCAGCCAGCTCGGTGACAGCCTTGATGACAGCCTGGAATTCGTCGTGGGCGAACAGCACGGCGCCCAGCATCTGGTCTTCGGTCAGCTCTTTGGCTTCCGATTCAACCATCAGAACGGCTTCCGAGGTACCGGCAACGACCATGTCCAGGCTCGATGCTTTCAGTTGTTCGTAAGTCGGGTTCAGCAGGTAACCGGTGCTCTCGTGGAAAGCAACGCGGGCTGCGCCGATCGGACCATCGAAAGGAATACCGGAGATGGCCAGGGCAGCCGAAGTACCGATCATCGCAGCGATGTCCGGATCGGTTTTCTTGCTGGTGGAAACGACGGTGCAGACAACCTGCACTTCGTTCATGAAGCCTTCTGGGAACAGCGGACGGATCGGACGGTCGATCAGTCGGGAAGTCAGGGTTTCTTTCTCGGAAGGACGGCCTTCGCGCTTGAAGAAACCGCCAGGGATCTTACCGGCAGCGTAAGTCTTTTCCTGGTAGTGAACGGACAGAGGGAAGAAGCCCTTGCTCGGGTCAGCGGTCTTCGCGCCGACTACGGTCACCAGTACGGTGACGTCATCGTCAACGGTGACCAGCACTGCGCCGGAGGCTTGACGGGCGATACGGCCTGTCTCGAGGGTAACGGTCGACTGACCGAACTGGAATTTTTTGATAACCGGGTTCACGGTGTCCTACCTTCTTTGTGGCTCTTGGGGAACTTGTCTTCTTGCGAAATTCTTGGGCAATGCCGGGAGTCGGCCCGACTGCTGTCCAGGGTAAAACGTGTGTCCAGATAAAACTTGAGGCTGGGAGCCTGCCATGGGCCAGCGGGAATCCCACTGACACACGACAGACAACCAACCTCTAGCGCAATCGCTTATTAGCGACGCAGACCCAGGCGACCGATCAGAGCCTGATAACGACCCAGATCCTTGCCTTTCAGGTAGTCCAGCAGCTTACGGCGCTGGTTTACCATGCGGATCAGACCACGACGGGAGTGGTGATCTTTACCGTTGGCCTTGAAGTGACCTTGCAGCTTGTTGATGTTGTGGGTCAGCAGTGCAACTTGCACTTCTGGCGAACCAGTGTCACCAACAGCTTGCTGATAGTCAGCTACGATTTGTGCTTTTTCTTGAACGTCGAGAGCCATGAGGCAATCCTTTTTTCAGGAAACCACCCAAAGGGCAGTCTCAACAGGCCAGGGACAAATCCCTGTATCTAAAAATGAGTAGTGACCGTGCCTGTTAACAGCCACCCTCGTTCCAGTTTGCGTAAAATCTACTGCGCTTTTACCACAAACTGGTTCCGGTCATTCTGACCGAATCAGTCGACGCGGCGCGATGCGCCCGTCTTCGCTCACTTCACCGATACCGATAAAGCGACCGTTATGATCCTGTACTCGCACCATGCCGAACTTCGGGGCATCCGGGGCACGTACCGGCTGGCCGTTGAGCCAGTAGAACGCGCTGTGCTCCGAGAAGTGCAGCAATGGCCAATCCAGCAAACCACTGTCCGATGGCATCAGGAAGCGATCCACCGCTTCATTGCCGCCTTCGGCGTGAACCGCTTCCAACTCTTCCAGCGTCACCGTCTGGGCCAGGCTGAAAGGTCCGGCCTGGGTACGTCGCAGCTCTGCAACGTACGCGCCGCAACCGAGCTTTTCACCGATATCTTCCACCAGGGTACGGATATAGGTGCCTTTGCTGCAGTCCACGGCCAGGCGCGCAGTGTCACCTTCACAGGCGAGCAATTCCAAGCGCGCAATAGTAACAGAACGCGGTTCGCGCTCCACTACTTCGCCCGCACGTGCCAGCTTGTAAAGAGGCTGCCCATCGCGCTTGAGAGCCGAGTACATCGGTGGTATCTGACTGATTTCTCCACGAAAAGCGGGTAAAGCAGCCTCGATATCAGCACGACCAACGGTCACGTCGCGAACCTGCAGAACATCACCTTCGGCGTCAGCCGTGGTGGTGGTCTTGCCCAGTTGCATCAGGGTTTCATAACCCTTGTCGGAATCGAGCAGGTATTGCGAGAACTTGGTGGCCTCGCCAAAGCACAACGGCAATACACCGGTGGCCAGGGGATCGAGGCTGCCGGTATGCCCGGCCTTCTCGGCATTGAGCAGCCAGCGAACCTTCTGCAACGCAGCATTGGAGGTAAAGCCAATGGGTTTGTCGAGCAGAATGATGCCGCTGACATTGCGACGAATACGTTTGACCTGAGCCACCGCTTACTCCTTGGCGTCTTCAGGTGTGGACGGGTGCTGGCTGTCTTCAGCCACGGCGCGCTCGATGAGTGCCGACAGGTGCGCACCACGCACGACGCTTTCGTCGTAGTGGAAGTGCAACTGGGGCACGCTGCGCAGCTTCATCTCACGGGCCAACTGCATGCGCAGGAAACCTGCAGCCGAGTTGAGCACCTTGATGCTTTGCGCGATTTCTTCGCTGCTGTCCTGGCCCATCACGGTGATGAAAATCTTCGCGTGACCAACGTCACGGCTCACTTCAACAGCGGTGATGGTGACCAGGCCAACGCGGGGGTCTTTGACTTCGCGACGGATCAGTTGGGCCAGCTCACGCTGCATCTGATCGCCGATACGCTGGGTACGGCTGTATTCTTTTGCCATGTCTTGTTACCTGTTACTGCCACACGGTGAAACCCGTGGGGTCTGAAAGCGGCAAACGCCCGGCCTGACAAAAGCCAGACCGGGCGTTGCGTTTAGAGTCCGGACACTGCGCGGGGCATCTGCATGCCCGCACGCCGTGTGGCTCCTGAAGTGCGCGAGTTAGAGGCTGCGAGCAACCTGAACCTTCTCGAAGACTTCGATCTTGTCGCCAACCTTGACGTCGTTGTAGCTCTTGACGCCGATACCGCATTCCATGCCGGCACGCACTTCAGAAGCGTCATCCTTGAAGCGGCGCAGGGATTCCAGCTCGCCTTCGAAGATAACGATGTCTTCACGCAGTACGCGGATTGGACGGTTACGGTACACGGTGCCTTCGACAACCATGCAGCCGGCGATCGCGCCGAATTTCGGCGAGCGGAACACGTCACGTACTTCGGCGATACCCAGGATGTTCTCCCGGACGTCACTGCCAAGCATGCCGGTAAGGGCCTTCTTGACGTCTTCGATGATGTCGTAGATGACGTTGTAGTAACGCATGTCCAGGCCTTCCTGCTCGACGATCTTGCGAGCGCCAGCATCGGCACGCACGTTGAAGCCGAACAGTACAGCGTTGGAAGCCAGTGCCAGGTTGGCGTCGGATTCGGTGATACCACCGACACCGCCACCGACAACGCGCACTTGCACTTCGTCGTTACCCAGGCCGTTCAGGGCGCCGTTCAACGCTTCGAGGGAACCACGGACGTCAGATTTGAGGACGATGTTAAGCGTCTTCTTCTCTTCCTGGCCCATGTTCTCGAAGATGTTTTCCAGCTTGCCAGCGTGAGCACGGGCCAGTTTGACTTCGCGGAACTTGCCTTGACGGAACAGAGCCACTTCACGGGCTTTCTTCTCGTCGGCAACCACGCTCATCTCGTCGCCAGCGTCCGGCGTACCGTCCAGGCCGAGGATCTCGACCGGGATAGCTGGACCTGCTTCCTTGATTGGCTTGCCGTTCTCGTCGAGCATGGCACGTACACGGCCGTAGTTCGAACCGACCAGCACCATGTCGCCTTGGCGCAGGGTACCGTCTTGAACCAGGACGGTCGCGACCGGGCCACGGCCCTTGTCGAGGCGGGACTCAACCACGACACCACGGCCAGGAGCCGATGGAGTAGCAGTCAGTTCCAGAACTTCGGCTTGCAGCAGAACGGCTTCGAGCAGTTCGTCAACGCCGGTACCCATCTTCGCAGAGACCGGTACGAATGGAGTGTCGCCACCCCACTCTTCGGAAGTCACGCCGTGAACCGACAGTTCGCTACGGATGCGATCGAGATCAGCGCCCGGCTTGTCGATCTTGTTCACGGCAACCACCAGCGGCACGCCAGCCGCTTTCGCGTGCTGAACAGCTTCGATGGTTTGTGGCATCACGCCGTCGTCCGCTGCAACCACCAGGATCACGATGTCGGTCGCCTTGGCACCACGAGCACGCATTGCGGTAAACGCGGCGTGACCCGGGGTATCGAGGAACGTCACCATGCCACGGTCGGTTTCAACGTGGTAAGCGCCGATGTGCTGGGTAATGCCGCCGGCTTCGCCTGCAGCTACCTTGGCACGACGGATGTAGTCGAGCAGGGATGTCTTACCGTGGTCAACGTGGCCCATTACGGTCACGACGGGCGCACGGGAAACAGCCTCGCCTTCAAACTTCAGGGACTCGGCCAGGGAATCTTCCAGGGCGGTGTCGCTGACCAGGGTCACTTTGTGGCCCAGCTCTTCAGCAACCAGTTGGGCAGTTTCCTGATCCAGTACCTGGTTGATGGTGGCCGGAGTACCCAGCTTGAACATGAACTTGATGATTTCAGCAGCCTTGACCGACATCTGCTGGGCCAGATCGCCCACAGTGATGGTCTCGCCGATCTTCACTTCACGCACGACAGGGCCGGTTGGGCTCTGGAAACCGTGGGCGTTGCGTTTTTTCAGCTTGGCCTTGCCGCGACCACCACGACGGAAGCCATCGCTTTCTTCGTCGGTAGTACGTGGGGCAACGCGTGGAGCAGGCGCTTTCTCTTTGACCGAGGCACGATGCGGAGCGTTTTTGCGCTCGCCATCACCGCCACCACCACGACGATTGTTATCGTCGGCACGTGGCTTGTCTGGACGACGCGGTTCGTCGCGCTTGCGGGCGTCAGCTGCAGGAGCAGGTGCGGCGGCAACCGGAGCGGCCTCACGCACAGCTTCTACCGGCGCGCTTGGCGCGGCGACTGCTTCAGTGGCAGCAGGTTGCGCAGCAGCAGGCTGGCGACGCGCTTCTTCTTCGGCGCGACGCTTGGCTTCTTCTTCAGCCTTCTGACGAGCAGCATTTTCTACTGCGCGACGTTCTTCCAGTTCGCGTTTGCGCTCGGCTTCGATTTCTTCCGGGCTGCGCTGTACGAAGACTTTCTTCTTGCGTACTTCAACGCTGATGCTCTTGCTACCAGCAACACGCAGTGTGCTGGTGGTTTTGCGCTGCAATGTAATCTTGCGCGGTTCTTCCACTTTCGCCTTGTGGCTGCTCTTCAAGTGAGTCAGCAAAGACTGCTTCTCACTATCGCTCACACCTTCATCGGCGGCGGTGTGCGGCAGACCTGCCTCACGCATCTGCTGCAACAGGCGCTCTACCGGTGTTTTGACCTCATCGGCCAGTTGTTTCACCGTGACTTGCGTCATGCACTTCTCTCCTCAGGCCGCGCCTAATTACTCGAACCAATGGGCTCGGGCGGCCATGATCAACTTGCCGGCACGATCATCGTCAATGCCGTCGATGTCGAGCAGATCGTCAATAGACTGCTCGGCCAGGTCTTCGCGGGTAATTACGCCGCGCACCGCCAGTTCCATCGCCAAATCCTTGTCCATACCCTCAAGCGAGAGCAGGTCTTCGGCCGGATGGGCGTCTGCCAGCTTTTCCTCAGTAGCGATGGCTTTAGTCAACAAACGATCCTTGGCCCGAGCGCGAAGCTCGTTGACGGTGTCTTCGTCAAAGCCGTCGATGTTGAGCATTTCTTCCAACGGTACGTAGGCAATCTCTTCCAGGCTGGTGAAGCCTTCATCTACCAGCACCTGCGCCAGGTCTTCGTCGACTTCCAACTCGTCGATGAAGTTGCGCAGGATGTCACCGGTTTCAGCTTGCTGCTTAGCCTGGATGTCCGATTCGGTCATCACGTTCAGGGTCCAGCCGGTCAGTTGGCTGGCCAGACGCACGTTCTGACCACCACGACCAATGGCCTGAGCCAGATTGTCTGCGCCAACGGCGATGTCCATTGCATGGGCATCTTCGTCAACGATAATTGCCGCCACTTCAGCCGGCGACATGGCGTTGATCACGAACTGCGCCGGGTTATCGTCCCACAGGACGATGTCCACACGCTCACCGCCCAATTCGCCCGACACTGCCTGGACGCGCGAACCGCGCATACCAATGCAAGCGCCTTGCGGGTCGATGCGTTTGTCCTTGGAGCGAACCGCGATCTTGGCGCGCGAACCCGGGTCGCGGGACGCAGCCATGACTTCGATCAGGCCTTCGGCAATTTCCGGCACTTCAATACGGAACAGCTCGATCAGCATTTCCGGCGCGGTACGCGACAGGATCAACTGAGGGCCGCGGTTCTCGGTGCGGATTTCCTTGAGCAGCGCACGCAAACGCACGCCAACACGGAAAGTTTCGCGAGAGATAATGTCTTCGCGGGCCAGCAACGCTTCGGCGTTGTTGCCCAGGTCGACGATCACGTTGTCGCGGGTAACTTTTTTCACGGTGCCGGAGATGATTTCACCCAGGCGCTCGCGATAAGCGTCAACGACTTGAGCGCGCTCGGCTTCGCGAACCTTCTGCACAATGACCTGCTTGGCGGTCTGTGCAGCAATACGGCCGAATTCGATCGATTCGATCTTTTCTTCGACGACATCACCGACCTTGGCGCCAGGGTGCGTTTCAGCAACCTTGCTTGGCCAGGTTTCGATGGCCGGATCATCAAGATCGGCTTCTTCGACGACCGTCCAGCGACGGAAAGTCTCATAGGCACCGGTGTGGCGGTTGATTTCCACACGCAGATCAACTTCGTCTTCAAAACGCTTTTTGGTTGCAGTGGCCAGGGCCAGCTCCAGCGCTTCAAAAATCACGTTTGCCGGTACGCCCTTTTCATTGGATACCGACTCAACAACCAGCAGTACTTCTTTGCTCATCGTACGCCTCGCCTTTCGCAAGCCATTGGATCCGCGGGATCCGCGTCTCAGTCAAAACTGGGAATAATGTTGGCCTTGTCGATCATATCGATCGGCAACAGGAACTCATGGTCTTCTACCTGCACCACGACATCCTGTTCTTCTACACCGCGCAGAAGGCCCTGAAAGTTGCGACGCCCTTCGAACGGGGATCGCAGCTTGATCTTCACTTGTTCACCGGCAAATTTTGCAAACTGATCAATAGTGAACAGTGGGCGTTCCATGCCTGGCGAGGAAACTTCGAGGGTGTATTCAACGGAGATCGGATCTTCAACATCCAGGACACCGCTGATCTGACGGCTGACAATGGCACAATCGTCCACCAGCACGCCGCCCTCTTTATCGATATAAACGCGCAACATTGAGTGGCGACCTTGAGCCGAAAACTCAATACCCCAGCATTCATAGCCTAGGGCCACGACCACCGGGGCCAACAAGGCCTGCAACTCTTCTAGCTTGCTCGACACCTGAACCCCCTCGTGCATGTATGTGCATGCTGTGCAAAATAAAAAAATGGGCGAAACGCCCATCCTTGAAACGCCGTCGAACAGCGGCGTTGAAAGTGTCCAGCTAACAAAAAGCCCCTTAAAAGGGGCTCCGCTAAAACTGGTTGCGGGGGCCGGATTTGAACCGACGACCTTCGGGTTATGAGCCCGACGAGCTACCAGACTGCTCCACCCCGCGACAAAGCTGGGGCGGAAGTATACGACCGATCCCTTACAGGGTCAATGTAACCTTCCACCTACAAGAAAGCCCGCAACAGCGGGCTCTCCTGATAATTGGTACCGAGAAGGGGACTCGAACCCCTACACCCTATGGGCACAACCACCTCAAGGTTGCGTGTCTACCAATTCCACCACCTCGGCAATACAGCGTTTACAACCCTTCTTACTTCTGCTCTTGAGCTGGAGGTACGTCAGTCGCTGGAGTAGCCGACTTTTGCTCTTGAAGCACCGGGACATCATCAGAAGCCGGTTTTGCTTTTGGTACTTCCAACACTGCTGGGTTTGGGAGACCTACTTGAGTCAGCACATGAGCTTTCTCTTTAGCAAAGTAACCTAACCCCAAGCTGGTTATGAAGAAACCGGCGGCAAGTATAGCAGTAAACTTACTAAGAAAGGTAGAGGAACCTTGGCTTCCGAACACAGTATTTGAAGCACCTGCACCGAAAGACGCACCAGCATCCGCACCTTTACCCTGTTGCAACAAAACCAGGGCAACTACGCCCAGGGCAGCCAACAGATGAAAAACGACTACGACTGTTTCCAGCATTTTTTCAGTTTCCCGCGGCGCGACAGATCGCACCGAACTCATCTGCATTCAGGGAAGCTCCACCAATGAGCCCCCCATCGATATCCGGCATGCCGAACAGTTCGACCGCATTGGCCGCCTTCACGCTGCCGCCGTATAGAAGTCGCACACCTTGTGCGACTTCAGAATTCTCTGCCGCCAACTGCGCGCGGATGGCTGCGTGCACATCCTGCGCCTGTTGCGGTGTAGCAGTCAGCCCGGTACCAATGGCCCAGACCGGCTCGTAAGCAATAACTGCCTTTGCAAACGCACCAACACCCAGCTCCTCGATGATGCTGCCCAGCTGACGCGAGACAACTTCAAGAGTCTTGCCCGATTCACGCTGCTCCAGGGTCTCCCCTATGCACAACACTGGAATCAAGCCACAAGCCTGTGCCGCTGCGAACTTGCGATTGAGTGTCCCATCACGCTCGCCCATCATCTGACGGCGCTCGGAGTGCCCGACAAGCACATAGGAACAACCCGCATCGACCAATTGACTCGGTGCAATCTCACCGGTCAACGCACCTTGCATGGCTTCCACCGCAGAATTCTGCGCGCCGACCTGAATCGACTTGCCTTTCAAGCCATCAACTACTTGAGTGATATGCAAGCAAGGCGGGAAAACCGCGACATCAACACCGCTAGGCAAGGCCAAATGACGAAGGCCATTGATCAGCTCAGCGACACTGGCGCGGGTACCGTGCATCTTCCAGTTACCAGCTACCATAGTGCGACGCATGCTGTACCTCGTCGGTCAAAGTGGGCGCAGATGTTACCCAACCACATCATCACTGGCAAGCCGAATTCAGGCGCAAACTTCAGTTACCAGTTTTGCCAGGTCTTCGGCATGGCCGCGAACCTGAGTTTCGTCGTCACCTTCGACCATGACACGCACCAGAGGCTCTGTGCCGGACTTGCGCAACAACACCCGGCCACGCCCCGCCATTGCCAGGGTCACACGCTCGCACGCCTCTTTGACAGCGGGATGCTCGATCGGGTTTTCGCCACCGGCAAAACGCACGTTGAGCAATACTTGTGGGCACTTGCGCAGGGCCTGGCGCGCCTGGGCCAGGCTCTCTTCACGGCGACGCAGGGCCAATAGCACCTGCAGCGCAGCAATGATCGCGTCACCGGTGGTGGTGTGCTGGAAGCAAACAACATGCCCCGAGTTTTCCCCACCGATCTGCCAGTTACGCTCAAGCAACTCGGCGATCACATAGCGGTCACCGACATTGGCACGCACGAACGGAATGCCAAGATCTGCCAGGGCCAACTCCAACCCCAGGTTGCTCATCAGCGTACCGACGACACCCCCTTGCAGCTTGTTACGCTCATGCAGGTCGCGAGCAATGATGAACAACAGGTCATCCCCGTCGACCACGGCGCCGGTGTGATCCACCATGAGCACGCGATCGCCGTCACCGTCGAAGGCAATGCCCAGGTCCGCATGCTCGGCCAGGACCGCCGCCTGCAGCTGGCCCATATGCGTCGAGCCACAGTTGTCGTTGATGTTCAACCCGTTAGGCTGGGCCGACAGCACTGTCACATCAGCCCCAAGCTCCTTGAATACGCTCGGGGCCACCTTGTAGGTCGCACCATGCGCGCAGTCGACAACAATTTTCAGCCCGGCAAAATTGGTGCTGCTTGGTACGCTGCTCTTGCAGAATTCGATGTAGCGGCCAGAGGCGTCGTTGATACGCGACACCTTGCCCAGCTTGCTGGACTCAACCACCGTCATCGGTGCGTCCAGCAGCTCTTCGATCATCAACTCGATCTCATCCGGCAGCTTGGTGCCCAGACCCGAGAAAAACTTGATGCCGTTGTCATCATGGGGATTGTGAGAAGCACTGATGACAATCCCGGCTTCCGCGTGGAAGGTACGCGTGAGGTAGGCAATAGCCGGCGTCGGCATCGGCCCCAACAGCATCACATCGGCGCCCGCGGCGGACAAACCAGCTTCCAGTGCGGATTCAAACATGTACCCGGAAATTCGAGTGTCCTTACCCACCAGGATGCGGCAGGCGCCCATGCTACGGAACGCCATACCTGCCGCCCACCCCAGCTTGAGCATGAAATCCGGAGTAATCGGAAACTCGCCGACCCGCCCACGGATACCGTCGGTGCCAAAATATTTTTTAGTCATAAGTGCTCCATCATTCTTATTCGGCTGATTCTACCGCGGCAATCATGCGCACCACATCCACCGTCTCGGCGACATCATGCACGCGCAAGATACGCGCACCCTTGGTCATAGCAAGCGCCGCGAGTGCGAGACCGCCGTACAACCGCTCACCTACCGGACGATTCAGTGCCATCCCTATCATGCTCTTGCGCGAAACACCGACCAACAGGGGCCGACCAAGGGCATGCAGGGACTCCATGTGCTTGAACAGGCTTAAGTTGTGCTGCAAGGACTTGGCGAAGCCAAACCCTGGATCCAGGATAATCTTTTCAGGCGCAATCCCGACTGCGGCGCATTGAGCGACCCTTTCAGCCAGGAAGCTGCTCACTTCACCCACCAGGTCATCATAGTGCGGGTTGTCCTGCATAGTGCCGGGCTCACCCAGCATATGCATCAGGCACACCGGCAGACCGGTAGCCGCTGCGGCGTCCAGGGCGCCGTCACGCCGCAGGGAACGCACGTCGTTGATCAACCCCGCCCCCAGGCGCGCCGTCTCACGCATGACTGCCGGGGTGGAAGTATCGACCGAGATAATGACATCCAGCTCGCGAGCAATGCGCTCGACAATCGGCGCCACACGCTCCAGCTCCTCCAACGGAGAAACCACCCGAGCGCCCGGCCGAGTCGACTCACCGCCGACATCAATCAGGGTCGCCCCCGCCGACACCATTGCTTCGGCATGGCGCAACGCAGCATCGAGCTGGCTGAAGCGGCCGCCGTCGGAAAAGGAGTCAGGGGTGACATTAAGAATGCCCATCACGTGCGTATGGGCCAAATCAAGAACCCGGTTGCCGCAAGGCAACCGGGTGGAGGACAACACAGAAGTCATTTCAAACCTTAGTGGTCAGCTGCCGGACCACCGATCGGGGTTTCAGGGCGTTCGTTCTGCACGACAGGCGGAGTGCCAGAGGTGCCCGAACCACCTTCCCAATCACGCGGCTCACGCGGCGTACGGCCTGCCATGATGTCGTCGATCTGGTCAGCATCGATAGTCTCGTACTTCATCAACGCGTCAGCCATGGCGTCCAACTTGTCACGGTTGTCGGTCAGGATCTGCTTGGCCGTGCCATAGCACTGGTCAATGATGCTGCGCACTTCGGAGTCGATCAGCTTGGCTGTCTCGCCGGAGAAGCTGGCACTCTGACCACCACCCCCACGACCCAGAAATACCTCACCCTCTTCCTCGGCGTACATCAACGGACCGAGTTTCTCCGACAAGCCCCACTTGGTCACCATGTTCCGCGCAATCTGACTGGCACGCATGATGTCATTGGAAGCCCCGGTCGTTACGCCATCAAAGCCCAGGGTCATCTCTTCAGCAATTCGACCGCCGTACAGTGAGCAGATCTGGCTGATCAGCGCACGCTTGGAGAGGCTGTAACGATCCTCTTCCGGCAGGAACATGGTGACACCCAGCGCCCGACCCCGAGGAATGATCGACACCTTGTAGACCGGGTCATGCTCTGGCACAACGCGACCCACAATGGCGTGACCGGCTTCGTGATAAGCGGTGTTCTGCTTTTCTTTCTCGGACATGACCATGGATTTGCGCTCTGCGCCCATCATGATCTTGTCTTTCGCCAGTTCGAACTCTTTCATCTCGACGATGCGCTTGCCTGTACGGGCCGCGAACAACGAAGCTTCGTTGACCAGGTTGGCCAGGTCGGCACCGGAGAAACCCGGCGTACCACGCGCAATCACTGCCGGAGCGACATCGTCACCCATTGGCACTTTGCGCATGTGGACTTTAAGTATTTGCTCGCGACCACGGATATCCGGCAAGCCCACGACAACCTGACGGTCGAAGCGGCCTGGACGCAGCAGCGCAGGGTCCAGCACGTCAGGACGGTTGGTCGCAGCGATGACGATGATGCCGTCGTTCATCTCGAAACCATCCATCTCGACCAGCAACTGGTTGAGGGTCTGCTCACGCTCATCGTGACCACCGCCCATGCCAGCACCACGATGGCGACCAACAGCGTCGATTTCATCGATGAAGATAATGCATGGTGCGTGTTTCTTGGCCTGCTCGAACATATCGCGAACGCGGCTGGCGCCGACACCGACGAACATTTCGACGAAGTCAGAACCGGAAATGGTGAAGAAAGGCACCTTGGCTTCACCGGCAATCGCCTTGGCCAGCAAGGTTTTACCAGTACCCGGAGGACCGACCATCAGCACACCGCGAGGAATACGGCCGCCCAGGCGCTGGAACTTGCCCGGATCGCGCAGGAATTCAACCAACTCACCGACTTCTTCCTTTGCCTCGTCGCAACCCGCGACGTCAGCCAGGGTGGTCTTCACCTGATCTTCGGAGAGCAGGCGCGCCTTGCTCTTGCCGAAGCTCATCGGCCCGCCCTTGCCTCCCGCACCGCCTTGCATCTGGCGCATGAAGAACATGAACACGGCGATGATCACCAGGATCGGGAAGCTGGCGACCAGAAGTTGAGTCCAGATGCTCTGCTGCTCAGGCTGCTTGCCCTCGACAACCACATGGTTATCCACCAGGTCGCCGATCAGACCGTTGTCCTGAATGGCCGGACGAATGGTCTTGAAGCTGTCGCCATCGTTGCGTTTGCCGGTGATCACGTAGCCATCAACCGCCACGCGCTCGACCTTGCCATCCTTAACTTGCTGGATGAAGTCGGAATAGTTGAGGGTCTGCGGCTCGTTAGGGCTGGAGAAGTTGTTCATCACCGTCACCAGGACAGCCGCGATGATCAACCACAGGATCAGATTCTTTGCCATATCGTTCAATTAACTACCCTCTGAAGCAAGCTCCGCTACTGGCGCGCGCTTCGCATGATATTCACCGGCCTAACTTACTACATTACCTACAACTCTGGCAGGCGCCGTCTGTAACCCTTTGTGAAACTTTGACTACACAATATTCGTAAAGCTTCGTGACGAAAGCGATATAAAAAAACCTATCGACTCCCTTCAAACCTTCAAAGACGCTCATCACTGGCAGCGCCTTCAATGCCGCGGAACCCCCGCGCCAGCAGATATTGCTCGCGAGACCGGTCCCGGGAAGAGTCCGGTTTACGCATCTGTACCTTGTCGAACAGCTTGCGGATATTCTTGTGGTACTCGTCGAAGCCTTCACCCTGGAAGACCTTGACCAGGAAATCACCACCCGGACGCAATACCCGCCCCGCCAGATCCAATGCCAACTCGCAGAGGAACATGGCTCGCGGCATATCAACAGCCGGTAATCCACTCATATTGGGGGCCATGTCGGAAATCACAAGGTCTACCTGCGAATTTCCGACGGCTTCCAGGATCTCGGCCAGTACGGCGTCCTGGGTGAAGTCGCCGTGCACGAAGGTTACATCCGGGATGCTGTCCATCTCGAGGATGTCGGAAGCGATCAATCGGCCTTGCCCGCCAATCAGACGACTGGCCACCTGGGACCAGCCACCGGGTGCTGCACCCAGGTCGATCACGCTCATGCCGGGGCGAAACAATTTGTCCTTGTCCTGGAGCTCCAGCAGCTTGTAGCTGGCCCGGGACCGGTAGCCGTCCTTCTGCGCCTTTTTGACGTAAGGATCGTTGAAATGCTCTTGCAGCCACTTAAGGCTAGTTTTGGAACGGGCCACGGGCCACCTCGAAAAATAAAACGGGTCGTGATTAACTGGGCGGTCCCGGACTCGCTCGGGTAAACTGGCCGCCGCTTTTTACAAGATCAGACGCAGGGGTCAGATTATGCCGCTCACTCAAGAGCAGAAGAAACAGTACAAATCCATTGGCCACCATCTGAAACCAGTTTTGATTGTGGCAGATAACGGTTTGACTGAAGGTGTGTTAGCCGAATTTGAACGCGCACTGAACGATCACGAACTGATCAAGATCAAGGTCAATATCCTTGACCGTGAAGCGCGCCTGGCCGCCATTGCAGAACTGTGCAAGGTTGGCAAAGCGGACCTGGTCCAGGTCATCGGCAAGATGGCGCTGCTGTATCGCAAGAACTTCAGCGTCAACAAGCAACTGTCGAACGTTCATCGCTTCAAATGACAACAAGGGTCACGGGCGTGCTTCGCGCGCCCCGCCACTCCATCCCGGTGCAGGCTGTATAACCAGCACCAGGCCGGAGAACCCTAGCACAAGATAGCTGAATAACTGCCAGCGCAACGCTTCCGGCAGCCACACATGCACGATGCAGTACATCGCACATGCATACAGCGCCATCAACAGCAGTTGGCCGCGAATATCCCGCCACAAACTCCCCAAGCCTTCGGCCTTGACCAGCACCAACGCCTGGAGCGTCACGCACGCCGCCGCAAAACCCACCAGCAGCGCACTCAGTAATCCATCGATCTCATCGATCAGCAACGGTGCCAGGCCAATCAGGCCCAGCGCCGGCAACACACCAATGTGCAACAACCACAGGCCGCCCACCCAAAGCATCTGGGCAAGCTGCCAAAGCATGGCGCCCGCACGAAGCGGGCGCCGCCGTTCAGACGTGACGGACTTCAACAATCTCGTACTCGATCACGCCACCCGGCGTCTTGACCGCCACCACGTCACCCTCTTCCTTGGCAATCAAGGCGCGGGCAAGCGGGGAGCCGACGGAGATCTTGCCGAGTTTGAAGTCAGCTTCGTCTTCCCCGACGATGTGGTAGACCACGCTTTCGTCAGTCTCGACGTTGGCGATTTCCACGGTGGTGCCGAAAATCACCTTGCCGGTCTTCGGAATGGTCGTTACGTCGATGACCACCGAGTTCTGCAGGCGGCCTTCGATGTCACGGATCCGCGCCTCGACCATACCTTGCTGCTCGCGAGCAGCGTGGTATTCGGCGTTTTCCTTAAGGTCACCCAGTTCGCGGGCCGTACCGATGTCCTGGCTCAGCTTTGGACGTACGACCTTGGTCAGATGGGCGTGCTCCTCTTCCAGGGCCTTGAAGCCCTGGACGGTCATTGGGTATTTGGTCATGCCTTCAATCCTGCGTGTAGATCCTGCAAGCGACGCACGGTCTTTTCCGGACCGAACTTGAGTGCTTCACAGATGGCTTCGCCAGCAGCAATGGTGGTGGTGCAGTAGATCTTGTGCTGCAAGGCGTTACGACGAATGGAATAGGAGTCCGCGATCGACTGGCGACCTTCGGTGGTGTTGATGATCAGCGTGACTTCGTCATTCTTGATCATGTCGACCACGTGCGGACGGCCTTCCGTCACCTTGTTCACGCGACGCACTTTCAGGCCGGCAGCCTCGATCAGCTTGGCGGTCCCGGCGGTGGCCACGACTTCAAAGCCCAAGTTGATCAGATCACGGGCCACGCCTGCAACCAGTGGCTTGTCGTCATCACGCACGCTGATAAACGCAGTACCGCCGGTCGGCAGCACTTCGCTGGCACCCATCTGGGCCTTGGCGAATGCTTCACCGAAGGTATCGCCCACGCCCATCACTTCACCGGTGGACTTCATCTCTGGGCCCAGGATCGGGTCCACACCAGGGAATTTGGCGAATGGGAACACCGCCTCTTTCACACTGTAGAAGTTCGGAATGATTTCCTTGGTGAAGCCGATTTCCTTCAGGGTCTTACCGGCCATCACGCGGGCAGCGATCATGGCCAGGGACACACCGATGCACTTGGAAACAAATGGCACGGTACGCGAAGCGCGCGGGTTGACTTCGATGACGTAGATGTCTTCGCCTTGCAGCGCCAACTGTACGTTCATCAAGCCGACCACGCCCAGTTCCAGGGCCATTTTCTTGACCTGTTCGCGCATCTCGTCCTGGATGTGCGCCGGCAGCGAGTACGGTGGCAGCGAGCACGCCGAGTCACCGGAGTGAACACCCGCCTGCTCGATGTGCTGCATGATCGCGCCGATCACGACGTCAGTGCCGTCGCAGACCGCATCCACATCCATTTCGATGGCGCAGTTGAGGAAGTGGTCCAGCAGCACCGGGCTGTCGTTGGACACTTTCACCGCATCGCGCAGGTAACGCTTGAGTTCTTCTTCTTCGTAGACGATTTCCATCGCCCGACCGCCCAGTACGTAGGACGGACGCACCACCAGCGGGTAGCCGATCTTGCTGGCGGCGCGGATAGCCTCGTCTTCGCTGCGCACGGTGGCGTTCGGCGGCTGACGCAGGTTCAGGCGTTCAACCATCTGCTGGAAGCGCTCACGGTCTTCCGCACGGTCGATGGCATCTGGGCTGGTGCCAATGATCGGCACGCCGGCCGCTTCAAGGGCACGCGCCAGTTTCAGCGGGGTTTGGCCGCCGTACTGGACGATCACGCCTTTTGGCTTCTCGACGCGCACGATTTCCAGCACGTCTTCCAGGGTCACTGGCTCGAAATACAGGCGATCAGAGGTGTCGTAGTCGGTGGAAACAGTTTCCGGGTTGCAGTTGACCATGATGGTCTCGTACCCGTCTTCGCGCAGGGCGAGAGCGGCGTGTACGCAGCAGTAGTCGAACTCGATACCCTGGCCGATACGGTTCGGACCGCCGCCCAGGATCATGATCTTGTCGCGACCCGACGGGGCGGCTTCGCACTCTTCCTCATAGGTGGAGTACAGGTAGGCGGTGTCGGTGGAGAACTCGGCGGCGCAGGTGTCAACGCGCTTGTAGACCGGGAAGATCTCCAGCTTGTGGCGATGCGTGCGCAGGTTCTTCTCGGTCACACCCAGCAGCTTGGCCAGGCGCTGGTCGGAGAAGCCTTTGCGCTTGAGGCGGAACATCATGTCGCGGTCGATGCTGGCCAGACCCAGGGTCTTGACCTTCTCTTCTTCCTTGATCAGATCTTCGATCTGCACCAGGAACCACGGGTCGATCATGTTCATGCCGAAGATGTCTTCGACGGTCATGCCGGCGCGGAAGGCGTCAGCCACGTACCAGATACGCTCGGCGCCCGGCACGGTCAGCTCGCGCTTGAGCACGCTCATGCTTTCCGGGTTGCTCAGGTCGAGCTTCTCGTCCAGGCCGCAAACGCCCACTTCCAGGCCGCGCAGGGCTTTCTGCAGGGATTCCTGGAAAGTACGGCCGATGGCCATGACTTCACCAACCGACTTCATCTGAGTAGTCAGGCGCGCGTCAGCCTTGGCGAATTTCTCGAAGGCGAAACGTGGCAGCTTGGTGACGACGTAGTCGATGGACGGCTCGAAGGACGCCGGGGTCTTGCCGCCGGTGATGTCGTTCGACAGCTCATCGAGGGTGTAACCCACAGCCAGCTTGGCCGCGACCTTGGCGATCGGGAAGCCGGTCGCTTTCGACGCCAGGGCCGACGAACGCGATACACGCGGGTTCATCTCGATCACGACCATGCGGCCAGTGTTCGGGCAGATACCGAACTGAACGTTGGAACCGCCGGTTTCCACGCCGATCTCGCGCAATACCGCCAGGGAGGCGTTACGCAGGATCTGGTATTCCTTGTCGGTCAGGGTCTGTGCCGGAGCAACGGTGATCGAGTCACCGGTGTGCACGCCCATCGGGTCAAAGTTTTCGATGGAGCAGACAATGATGCAGTTGTCCTTTTTGTCGCGGACAACTTCCATTTCATATTCTTTCCAGCCGATCAGCGATTCGTCGATCAGCAGTTCCTTGGTCGGCGACAGGTCCAGACCACGGGCGCAGATTTCTTCGAACTCTTCACGGTTGTAGGCGATACCGCCACCGGTGCCGCCCATGGTGAAGGACGGACGGATGATGCACGGGAAGCCGAGGGTCTCGAGGACTGCGTTGGCTTCTTCCATGGTGTGGGCGATACCGGAGCGCGGGCACGCCAGGCCGATGGACTTCATCGCCTTGTCGAAACGCGAACGGTCTTCAGCCTTGTCGATGGTGTCGGCATTCGCACCGATCATCTCTACGCCGAACTTCTCCAGCACGCCTTCGCGCTCCAGGTCCAGGGCGCAGTTCAGTGCAGTCTGGCCGCCCATGGTAGGCAGCAGTGCGTCCGGACGCTCTTTCTCGATGATCTTGGCGACAGTCTGCCACTTGATCGGCTCGATATAGGTGGCGTCGGCCATGGCCGGGTCGGTCATGATGGTCGCCGGGTTGGAGTTCACCAGGATGACGCGGTAGCCCTCCTCGCGCAGGGCTTTACAGGCCTGGGCGCCGGAGTAGTCGAATTCGCAGGCCTGGCCGATAACGATCGGGCCAGCGCCGAGAATCAGGATGCTTTTTATGTCTGTACGTTTTGGCATGGGTTTGTCACTCAAATCCGCAGGTCAGTCGGCAAGCCGTCTTGAACATTCTTTGAAGAGCCTGCGGGGGCCACCGACAGTCGGGGCCGCCCGCAGGCCACTCAGTCAGCGTCGCTTGGCCATCTCATTGATGAAACGGTCGAACAGCGGCGCTACGTCGTTCGGGCCCGGGCTTGCTTCAGGGTGGCCCTGGAAGCTGAATGCGCTCTTGTCAGTGCGCTCGATGCCTTGCAGGGAGCCGTCGAACAACGACTTGTGAATTGCGCGGACGTTGCCCGGCAGGGTCGCTTCATCCACCGCAAAGCCGTGGTTCTGGCTGGTGATCATCACAACGCCAGTGTCCAAGTCTTGCACAGGGTGGTTGGCACCGTGGTGGCCGTGCCCCATTTTCAGGGTCTTGGCGCCGGAGGCCAGGGCCAGCAACTGGTGACCCAGGCAGATACCGAAGACCGGAATTTCGGTTTCCAGCACATCCTTGATCGCCTGGATGGCGTAGTCGCAAGGCTCAGGGTCACCGGGGCCGTTGGACAGGAACACGCCGTCCGGTTGCAGGGCGAGCACATCGCTGGCCGGGGTTTGCGCAGGCACCACGGTCACGCGGCAACCGCGCTCGACCAGCATGCGCAGGATGTTGTACTTGATGCCGTAGTCATAGGCGACGACGTGGTAAGGCAGCTCAGCAGCCTCTATGGTCGCGTGACTGTCAGTCTTCAAGTCCCAGACGGTGGAGCGCCACTCGTACTTTTCCTTGGTGCTGACGACTTTCGCCAGGTCCATGCCTTTCAGGCCAGGGAAGCCTTGCGCAGCAGCGATCGCTGCCTCTTCGGAAATATTCTCACCGGCCATGATGCAGCCGTTCTGCGAGCCTTTTTCACGCAGGATGCGTGTCAGGCGACGCGTATCGATACCGGCGATTGCCACAACATTGTTGGCTTTCAGGTAATCGGACAGCGACATCGTGTTACGCCAGTTGCTCGCGACCAGTGGCAGGTCACGAATTACCAGACCCGCCGACCAGACACGATCAGACTCGACGTCTTCCGGTGTAGTACCGGTGTTGCCGATGTGCGGATAGGTCAGGGTAACGATCTGTTGGGCGTAGGAAGGATCGGTAAGGATTTCCTGATAGCCGGTCATGGCGGTGTTGAACACCACCTCTCCAACGGTTTGACCGTCGGCTCCAATGGCTTCGCCGCGAAAAATGCTGCCATCAGCAAGGGCGAGTATGGCTGGCTTAGTCAAGAAGACCTCCCGTAAATAAAGCCTGAAAGGGCGATCGCAGGTTGTAAAAAAGCGGAGTGACGTATGGACACGTCACCCCGCTTCTTCACCGAATTATTCTGCGCGCTTTTAGTGGACACACTAAAGCTGTAGCTTACAGAAAAAGGCTTTTTTGGTCCACCGCTAATGAGCCTTAAAGGCAGGGGAATGCGACAGGACGTCGCTTAGCGGGTAAAAACGGGGCCTCAGGATAATCCTGAGGCCCGATTTTAGCTACTGATTAGTGCAGATCCAGCACGTCACGCATGTCATACAGACCCGGCTCACGACCTTCCAGCCAGAGCGCAGCACGGACGGCGCCCTTGGCAAACGTCATGCGACTGGAGGCCTTGTGCGTGATCTCCAGGCGCTCACCTTCAGTGGCAAACAGCACGGTGTGATCACCCACAACATCACCACCGCGCACGGTCGCAAAGCCGATGGTGTCACGCGCACGCGCACCGGTATGACCTTCACGGCCATATACGGCCACCTTGGACAAGTCCCGGCCCAACGCCTCAGCGATGGCTTCACCCATGCGCAGCGCGGTGCCCGACGGCGCATCGATCTTGTGGCGATGATGGGTCTCGATGATTTCGATATCCGCCTCATCACCCAGCACGCGCGCCGCCAGATCCAGCAACTTGAGCGACAGGTTCACACCCACGCTGAAGTTGGCCGCAAAGACGATCGGGATATCCTTGCCCGCCTCCACCAGCAACTGCTTCTGCTCGGCACTCAAACCCGTCGTACCGATCACCATGGCCTTGCCCGCCTTGCGGCAGAACGCCATGTTTTTCAGCATCACGTCAGGCAGGGTGAAGTCGATCAACACGTCGAACTCTTCAGCCACCTGCTCCAGGCTGCTCGACAACGACACACCGATACGGCCCAGCGAGGCCAACTCGCCCGCATCTGCACCAATCAACGTGCTGCCCGGGCGAACGATGGCTGCGGTCAACCCGGACGCCGGCGAGCGCTGCTGCACCGCCTCGACCAGCGTCTTCCCCATGCGCCCGGCAGCGCCCATAACGGCTATACGTCGCATATCCACTCCTTACAGGTCGCCGAAGAAGCGCTTCACGCCATCGAAAAACCCAGTGGTTTTCGGTGAATGGGAGTCGTCACCTTCCAACGAACTGCGGAACTCTTCGAGCAGCTCACGCTGACGACGCCCCAGATTGACCGGGGTCTCGACCGCTACGCGGCACATCAGATCGCCTGCACCACCGCCGCGCACCGGCGCAACGCCCTTGCCACGAATACGGAACTGCTTGCCGGTCTGGGTACCCTCGGGGATCTTCAGCTTGACCCGACCATCCAGGGTCGGAATCTCCAACTCGCCGCCCAAGGCTGCATCGACAAAGCTGATCGGCACTTCGCAGAACAGGTGCTTGCCGTCGCGCTGGAAGATCGAGTGCTCACGCACATTGATCACCACGTACAGGTCACCGGTAGGGCCACCCTGGGTGCCCGCCTCGCCCTCACCCGACAAACGGATGCGATCTCCGGTATCCACACCCGCTGGCACTTTGACCGACAGGGTCTTGTACTCTTCGACGCGACCTTCGCCGTGGCACGAGTCGCACGGATCGGAAATGATCTTGCCCTGGCCATGGCAACGCGGGCAGGTTTGCTGCACCGAGAAGAAGCCCTGCTGCATACGGACCTGGCCGATACCGCCACAGGTAGGGCAGGTGATCGGCGAGGAGCCTTTCTTGGCGCCCGAGCCGTCGCACGGCTTGCAATTAACCAGCGTCGGCACGCGGATGTTGACGCTGGTACCGCGCACGGCCTCTTCCAGGTTCAACTCGAGGGTGTAGCGCAAGTCGCTGCCACGCTGGGCGCCACCACGCTGGCCACCCCGGCCACCGCCGAAGAAGTCGCTGAAAACGTCGCCGAAGATATCGGAGAAGTTCTGACCGCCGAAACCTGCACCGCCGCCGCCCATGCTCGGGTCGACACCGGAATGACCATACTGGTCGTAAGCCGCACGCTTGTTCGGATCAGAAAGGCATTCGTAGGCCTCGTTGGCCTCCTTGAACATTTCTTCGGATTCTTTGCTATCCGGATTACGGTCCGGGTGGTGCTTCATCGCCAGGCGACGGTAAGCCTTTTTCAGGTCCGCATCGCTGGAGCCGCGCTCCACACCCAATACTTCGTAATAGTCACGCTTTGCCATAAGTCTTTGCACTCTTAAGGACGTTTGGCCAGACCCTCCTGAGCCTTGCCAAACTCGTTGAGCCCCAATACAGGCCCGGACCCAACTCACGTCAATTCAACGATCCTGGTCATTACTGCTTTCAGCCAGGGACCCGGCCAAAAACGCGGTGACTGTCGCCCGGGAAGCAGGAGCATTCCCGATCACACCGCCAACATCCGAGCGTTGTCGCATGTTGTAAAAATTCGCATACCCCAGACACGCCAACGCGGGAGCAAGCTCCCGCGCGGCGACATCCTACCAGTCACCGCTTGATAGCGGTCAACCGGGCGACCAACTTACTTCTGGTCTTTGACTTCTTCGAACTCGGCATCGACAACGTCGTCGTGCTTGGCTTCAGGCTCTGCGTGCTGTGCAGCGCCATCAGCCGGCTGGCCTTGTTCGGCGTACATTTTCTGGGCAACCGGTGCGGAGACTTTCGACAGCTCCTCAACCTTGGCTTCGATGGCAGCCTTGTCGTCGCCTTTGATGGCGGCTTCCAGGGCAACCACGGCAGCTTCGATTGCGGTCTTCTCCTCAGCAGTCACTTTATCGCCAGCATCCGCGACCATTTTGCGGGTCGAGTGAACCAGTGCATCACCCTGGTTACGGGCGCCAGCCAGCTCGGCAAACTTGGCATCTGCGTCGGCATTGGCTTCAGCATCACGGATCATCTGTTGAATTTCTTCATCAGACAGACCGGAGTTGGCCTTGATAGTGATCTTCTGCTCTTTGCCAGTGGCCTTGTCCTTGGCACCTACGTGCAAGATGCCGTTGGCGTCGATGTCGAAGGTCACTTCGATTTGTGGCACGCCGCGTGGTGCTGGTGGAATCTCGGCCAGATCGAACTTGCCCAGGGACTTGTTCTGAGCCGCTTGCTTACGCTCACCTTGCAGCACATGGATGGTCACAGCGCCTTGGTTGTCGTCGGCAGTCGAGAACACCTGGGATTTCTTGGTAGGAATCGTGGTGTTTTTCTCGATCAGCGCAGTCATCACGCCACCCATGGTTTCGATACCCAGGGTCAGCGGGCTGACGTCCAGCAGCAGCACGTCTTTCACGTCGCCAGCCAATACCGCGCCCTGGATGGCAGCACCCATGGCAACCGCTTCGTCCGGGTTCACGTCTTTACGTGCTTCCTTGCCGAAGAACTCGGTTACTTTCTGCTGTACCAGTGGCATACGGGTCTGACCGCCCACCAGGATCACGTCGTTGATGGAACCAACGTCGATACCTGCGTCTTTCAAGGCAATGCGGCAAGGTTCGATGGTGCGCTGAACCAGGTCTTCAACCAGTGCTTCCAACTTGGCGCGAGAAATCTTCACGTTCAAGTGCTTAGGACCAGTGGCGTCTGCAGTGATGTACGGCAGGTTCACGTCGGTCGACATGCTCGAGGACAGCTCGATCTTGGCTTTTTCAGCAGCTTCCTTGAGGCGCTGCATAGCCAGCGGGTCACCCTTGAGGTTCATGCCGCTTTCTTTCTTGAATTCGTCAACGAGGTAGTCGATCAGACGAATGTCAAAGTCTTCACCACCCAGGAACGTGTCGCCGTTGGTGGCCAATACTTCGAACTGGTGCTCGCCGTCAACTTCAGCGATCTCGATGACCGAGACGTCGAACGTACCGCCACCCAGGTCATAAACGATCACAGTGTGGTCGCCCTTGGCCTTGTCCATACCGTAGGCCAGAGCGGCTGCGGTAGGTTCGTTGATGATACGTTTTACGTCCAGGCCCGCGATGCGGCCGGCGTCTTTGGTCGCCTGGCGCTGGCTGTCGTTGAAGTAGGCCGGAACGGTGATGACCGCTTCAGTCACTGCCTCACCGAGGTAGTCTTCGGCAGTCTTCTTCATCTTTTTCAAGACTTCAGCCGAAATCTGCGGTGCAGACATCTTGTTGCCATTGACTTCAACCCAGGCGTCGCCGTTGTCAGCCTTGGCGATTTTGTAAGGCACCATCTTGATGTCTTTCTGTACGACTTCTTCGTCGAACTTACGACCGATCAGACGCTTCACCGCGTACAGGGTGTTGTGCGGGTTGGTGACAGCCTGACGCTTGGCCGACTGACCAACGAGGATCTCGCCATCATTTGCGTAAGCAATGATCGACGGCGTGGTACGCGCGCCTTCGGCGTTTTCGATAACTTTGGCTTTGCCGTTTTCCATGACGGAGACGCAGGAGTTGGTGGTCCCCAGGTCGATACCGATAATTTTGCCCATGATTTACTCTCCCGAAACTTGAATTTGGATGCCGCAGCAGTGGTGGCTAACTGCGGTAGCACTTAAACGCTTGACTTATAGATGGGGGCCTTACGGCGTATTTCAAGCCTGCTCATCAATAGAAGGCGAAACCGGTGCAGGAGCCTTGCTCACTACAACCATCGCCGGGCGCAGCAAGCGACCATTGAGCTGATACCCCTTCTGGAACACTTTCAACACGCTGTTAGGCTCCAGGTCATGGCTTTCCTGCATGGCCATGGCTTGGTGATGCTCAGCGTTGAACGGTTCGCCGCCGGTTGGATCGATGGCTTCCAACTGATAACGCTTCAGGGTGTCCTGGAACATTTTCAGGGTCAGTTCGATCCCTTCGCGCATTGGGCGGATGTTTTCGTCGTCCGGGTTGGACAACTCAAGGCCACGTTCCAGGCTGTCGATGATCGGCAGCAAGTCACCGGCGAATTTTTCCAGCGCGAATTTGTGAGCCTTCTCTACATCCTGCTCGGCACGGCGGCGGACGTTCTGCAGATCGGCGGCAACACGCAAAGACTGGTCCTGCGCAGCGGCCAATTGCTCTTCGAGCACTTGCACACGCACGGCCAGGTCTTCCGAGCCAGCCTGGGTAGCGTCTGGAGTTTGCGTATCCTGCGTCTGTTCGTCAGCCATAGATTTCTCCTTTCAAAATCATGCGCGAACTCAACTCGCGCTTCTGTTCCGGTATATGGGGCCACAATTTCAGGGTTCAAGGGCGCAGGCGTTACCAAAAGTCTTTCCCATGACCGGGATCAATTCCTGCCCCATCATTCCTCATTGCGCTAAAAAAAGTGGCGACTCAAGCAAATCGAGCTAAGCGCCAGGATTGTCAGCCCTGAATAAAACACTGTATAAATAACCAGACCTAAAGCCTGGGAGCGACGTTCATGCTCGTGCACCTGTCCGTACATAACTACGCCATCGTTGAACACCTGGATCTCGAACTGGATCGCGGGATGAGCGTAATCACAGGCGAAACCGGCGCCGGCAAATCGATCATGCTCGACGCGCTCGGCCTGACCCTGGGCGATCGCGCCGACAGCGGCGTGGTGCGTCCGGGTGCGGACAAGGCCGACATCCTGGCTACCTTCGACCTGGCAGACATCCCCGAAGCCGAGGCCTGGCTCGCCGAGCGCGACCTGAATAATGAGGGGCCGTGCATCCTGCGCCGGGTGATCACCGCCGAAGGGCGCTCGCGCGGCTACATCAATGGCACGCCCTGCCCGCTTGGCGACCTGAAAGCCCTGGGCGAATTGCTCATCGATATCCACAGCCAACATGAACACCAGTCCCTGCTGAAAACCGACACCCACCGCCGCCTGCTCGACGAATATGCCGGCGCCACCGACCTGGCCCGCCAGGTGCAGCTTGCCGCTCAACGCTGGCGCCAGACCCGCCAGGAATTGGAGCGACTCTCCAACTCCGGCGACGAGCAGCGCGCTCGCCATCAACTGCTCAGCTACCAGCTTGAAGAACTCGAAAGCCTGGCACTCGGCGAGACTGAGCTGGAACAACTCGAACAGGAACACAAGAACCTCACCAATGCCGAAACCCTGTTGGGCATCTGCCGCCAAGTGGTGGAGCAATGCAGCGAAAGCGATTCCGGCAATGTGCTCAACGCACTGACGGCCAGCCTCAACCGACTGTCCAGCGTCAACAATGCTTCGGGCTCGCTCAGCGAAGCCACCACCCTGCTGACCAGTGCGCAGATCCAGGTAGAAGAAGCCGTGGGCGAGTTGAATCGCTTCCTCGACCACTTTGATGCCGACCCCTCCCGCCTGCAGGAAATAGAGGAGCGCCTGGACACTATCTACACCCTGGCGCGCAAACACCGAATCCAGCCCACCGAAGTGGCCACGATGCAGCAAAAGCTGCTGGATGAAATCGAAACACTGAATGCCAACGACGAATCCATCGAACGATTGGGCGATGAACTCGCATCCTTTGCCCGTCATTATCAAGAGAAGGCCCGCGAACTGAGCGACCTGCGCCAGCAAGCAGCCGCCAGCCTGGCCAGTGCCGTAGAGCAAGAGATCCAGCGCCTGGGCATGCCGGGTGGGCGCTTCACGATTGAATTGCGCGCCAATGCCAGCAATGAGCTGCAGCCCCACGGCCTGGAGCAGGTAGAACTGCTGGTCAGCGCCAACCCTGGCCAGCCGCTCAAGGCGCTGGCAAAAGTGGCATCCGGCGGCGAATTATCGCGCATCAGCCTGGCGATCCAGGTGATTACCGCCCAAACGTCACGGGTGCCTACGCTGGTATTCGACGAAGTGGACGTCGGTATCGGCGGGCCGACCGCAGAGATCGTTGGCCAGTTGTTGCGACGCCTGGGGGATAGAGGCCAGGTGCTGACAGTGACTCACTTGCCACAGGTAGCGGCACAGGGGCATCAACACCTGTTTGTACACAAGGTGCGCGGCGATGAAGCGACACACACAGCCGTGTCGAAGCTGAACAAGTCGGAACGTGTGGAAGAAGTGGCTCGGATGCTCGGCGGTATCGACCTGACCAAAGAGTCCCTGGCCCACGCGAAGAAAATGGTGGTGGCCGCGAAAGCCTGAAGCCAGCATTTTCTCCCTTATAGGAAGCACGAAGGCGACCCTAGGGTCGCCTTCGATCGTTTCGCAGAGTGAATCTGCGTCGATTTTTACTTTTTCTTACGGATGTACAGGACCAGATTATGGTCAACCAGATCGAAGCCATGCTCCTCAGCAATCTTATGCTGCAGCGCTTCGATCTCAGGGCTGGTGAACTCGATAACCTCATTGGTATCCAGGTCAACCATGTGGTCGTGATGACCACCGTCAGCCAATTCAAACACTGCATGACCGCCGTCGAAATTATGACGAACCACCAGCCCTGCGGCTTCAAACTGGGTCAGCACACGGTAAACCGTGGCCAGGCCAACGTCCTCGTTAGACTCCATCAGCGCCTTGTAAACATCCTCGGCACTCATGTGGCGCTGCTCAGCAGAATCGAGCATTTGTAGAATCTTGACTCGTGGCAGAGTCACTTTAAGACCGGCTTTGCGTAGTTCGCTATTTTCAACCATGGTTAGCTTTCTCGCGGATGCTGCTTCGCAGCTTCTCTTAATACGGGTATGATCGGCGTTTACGTTGTCCCAGCCAAGATAGTGGAAGTCGCCCACCGATGCAAAACACCAAGCTCTTGCTAACCAGTTTCACCTTTGTGGGACTGCTCGCACTCGCCGGTTGTTCATTCCCCGGGGTTTACAAAATCGACATCCAGCAGGGCAATGTCGTCACGCAGGACATGATAGACCAGTTACGCCCGGGAATGACCCGACGGCAAGTAAGGTTTATCATGGGCAACCCCCTGCTGACCGACACTTTCCATGCTGATCGCTGGGATTATCTCTACAGCATCCAGCCGGGTGGCGGTGAACGCCAGCAGGAGCGCGTCAGCGTCATTTTCAATGGCAATGACCAACTCGTCAGCCTGTCTGGTGACTTCATGCCCGGCGTGAGCCGAGATGAAGCCTTGCTCGGCAAGGACAACGGCGCCAACGTGACTGCCCCTGCGCAGGAAAACGAGAAGCCGAAGTCTGAAGTGCCAGCCAAACCAGGCTCATTGCTCGACAAGATCCAGAAAGACGTCGACGGCGTAGAAACTGTGCCGGTCCCGACGCCACAGCCTCTGGACACCAGCCCGCAGTAACTGAGCGGCGCCCAATAAAAAACCCGGCATGCCGGGTTTTTTATTGCCTGCTGCTTGGCAAGCCTATGGATTTTGCTGTTTGGCCAGCGCCGCCTTGGCTGCACGCAAGCGGCGCACCTCTTTAGGATCGGCCAGCAAAGGCCGGTAAATCTCAATACGATCGCCCGCCTGCACGACTCGCACGTCGGGGTCCGCAATCACCTTGCCAAATATCCCCAAAGGGCAATCAGCCAGATCCAGCGCCGGAAACTGCGCCTCGATCCCGCAAGCCTGCACCGCCGCTCGCAAGCTGGTGCCTTCGGGAACCGCCGCCGCCAGCAACACCTGCCGATCTTCTGCGGCGTATACCACCTCAATCTCAACCATGCAGTTGCTTGGCTCGCTGGCAAAACGCATCCACCAGGGTATTGGCCGCCTGATTGAACAGTGGCCCCAGTGTTGCTCGCACGATAGGCCCCGCGTAATCAAACGACAGGTCCAGGCTGATCTTGCACGCCTTGTCCGTCAGCGCCTTGAACACCCACACACCATGCAATTGGGTGAACGGCCCCTCCTGCAGATTCATTTCAATGGATTTCCCGGGCACCAGCACATTGCGCGTAACAAAATGCTGGCTAAGACCGCCCTTCGCCACACCAACGCTGGCGACCATGTGCTCATCACTGCTTTCCAGCACCTCGGCAGTCGAGCACCAAGGCAGGAATTCCGGGTAACGCGCAACGTCGTTGACCAGGTCATAGAGCGCCTGTGCCGGATAGGGCAGCAACGCCGAACGTTGAATATGCGTCGTCATGTGTGCGTCATTTCCACTGCTGAGGCAAAACATCGCGAAAGAACAGCCCGATCCGCGAGAGAAAAAAACCAAAGAACTGCCTGCATTGTCCGGGATTCGTCCAACACGCTCAAGCACGCAGGTTGACCGTAGCCGACACGCTCGCAACTCCCTATAATGCCGCCCCTATGGCTAAACAAAAGAAACACCCCACAGGGACCATCGCGCAAAATAAAAAGGCGCGACACGATTACTTCATCGAACATCGTTTCGAGGCTGGTCTGGTCCTGGCCGGCTGGGAAGTAAAAAGTCTGCGCGCCAGCAAGCTGCAACTGGTCGACAGCTATGTGCTGCTCAAGGATGGCGAGGCGTGGCTGCTCGGCAGTCATATCACTCCGCTGACCACCGCGAGCACCCACGTGATTGCCGACCCGGTGCGCACGCGCAAGCTGCTGCTCAACGCCCGCGAGATCGACAAGCTCGCCGCCGCCGTGCAGCAGAAGGGCTATGCCTGCGTCTGCCTGTCCTGGTATTGGAGCAAGCACCTGGTCAAGTGTGAGATCGCGCTGGGCAAGGGCAAGAAGGAATACGACAAGCGTGATACCGAGCGCGAGCGCGATTCCAACCGGGAACTGCACCGCGCCGTACGCAACAAGGGCAAGGAAGAATAATCCTTGTCTCGGTGTAGCTTCGGGAACGCCCGCGGCTACATCCCCTTGCGCCGCTCGGCACGCGCCACGCGCTGAACCTCCTGACGCACCTCTTCCAACACTTCCTGCACATACAGCAGGTGACGTGTTGAAACCTCTCGCGCCTGCTCCGCCCGCCCCTCGATAATCGCCAGGTACAAATCCCGGTGCTGACTGATCAGCATGTCACGGGTTTCCGTGCGCTGCTGATACATGCCGCCGATGTTGGTGACCACGTTACGCTTGAGCAGATCGAACAAGCCGCGAATCGTGTGCAGCAGCACCGCATTGTGGCTGGCCTCGGCAATCGCCAAGTGGAACCTTGCATCCGCCGCCCCCTCCTCCGCCCGGCTCACGTCATCGGCGCGGGTGTAGCAATCCTGCAGTGCTTCGAACGCCGCCGTCAGCCGCTCGCGATCCACCTCGGTGGCGCGCAATGCGGCGTAATAAGCACAAGAAGCTTCCAGGGTCTGGCGAAACTCCAGCAAGTCACGCTGCGCTTCGGGATTGTTCTCCAACAGGTGCAACAGTGGATCACTGAACGTAGACCCCAGCGACTCCGCGACATAGTTGCCACCGCCCTGACGACTCACGAGCAAGCCCTTGGCCGCCAGCTTCTGGATTGCTTCGCGCAATGACGGGCGCGACACGCCAAATTGCTCAGCCAAGGCCCGTTCGGCCGGCAAGCGCTCACCCGACTTCAGCGTGCCCTCAAGGATCATGCCCTCAAGCTGCTCGACAATATCGTCAGACAAACGGCGCTGACGCACCTGATCAAACCCCATAACTCACTCTCCACCATCCCAACCACTCGCCGGGCCCTCTATTCTGGCCTATCGCCGCGCTTGCAGCACCTATCAGAACGCCTTGGATTTATCCGCTCAGCTCCCCGTCCTCGCAGACATGAGACCAAAGTTTCGCAAGCGGCAAATTGACACACCGGCCCGAAGCCTTTTAACCTAGCCCACAGCGATTGTAAATTGGTATTACCAATTATCCAAGCTGACTAAACAACAACAATCAGGGGCCACCCCATATGCAAACCTGGCAACAGCTCTACAGCCCGCTCGGCAGCCTCGGCCTGTCCGCACTGGCCGCCGTTATCCCGATCGTATTCTTCTTCCTGGCCCTGGCAGTGTTCCGCCTCAAAGGCCACGTTGCCGGGAGCATTACCCTGGCGCTCTCGATCCTGGTCGCGATCTTCGCCTTCCAGATGCCGGTAGACATGGCGCTGGCTGCCGCCGGCTATGGCTTCGCCTACGGCCTGTGGCCTATCGCCTGGATCATCGTGGCGGCCGTGTTCCTGTACAAACTGACGGTCAAGAGCGGCCAATTCGAAATCATCCGCAGCTCGGTGCTGTCGATCACTGACGATCAACGCCTGCAAGTGCTGTTGATTGGCTTCTGCTTCGGCGCATTCCTGGAAGGTGCCGCCGGTTTCGGCGCCCCCGTGGCGATCACTGCCGCGCTGCTGGTAGGCCTGGGCTTCAACCCGCTGTATGCCGCCGGCCTGTGTTTGATCGCCAACACCGCGCCGGTCGCCTTCGGCGCACTCGGGATCCCGATCATCGTGGCCGGCCAGGTGACCGGCATCGACGCATTCAAGATCGGCGCCATGACCGGCCGCCAACTGCCCCTGCTGTCGCTGTTCGTGCCGTTCTGGCTGGTGTTCATGATGGATGGCATGCGCGGCGTGCGCGAAACCTGGCCGGCGGCGCTGGTGGCTGGCTTGAGCTTCGCCGTCACCCAGTACTTCACCTCCAACTTCATTGGCCCGGAACTGCCGGACATCACCTCGGCCCTGGCCAGCCTGATTGCCCTGACCTTATTCCTCAAAGTCTGGCAACCCAAGCGCACCGCGGGCGCGCAGATTGCCGGCGCCACGTCGAGCGCAGCAGTCACCGCCAGCGCTGGCGGCTTCGGCCTGCCGCGCAACACCGTTGCTTCGCCCTACAGCCTGGTGCTGATTTTCAAGGCCTGGTCGCCGTTCCTGATCCTGACCGTGCTGGTCACCATCTGGACGCTCAAACCGTTCAAGGCAATGTTTGCCGCCGGCGGCTCGATGTACAGCTGGGTGTTCAACTTCGCGATTCCGCACCTGGACCAATTGGTGATCAAGGTGGCGCCCATCGTCACCAATCCCACCGCGATCCCGGCCGTGTTCAAGCTGGACCCGATTTCGGCCACCGGCACTGCGATTTTCTTCTCGGCACTGGTGTCGATGCTGGTGCTGAAGATCGATATCAAAACTGGTCTTACCACTTTAAAAGAGACCTTCTACGAGCTGCGCTGGCCCATCCTGTCGATCGGCATGGTGCTGGCGTTCGCCTTCGTCACCAATTATTCCGGCATGTCGTCGACCATGGCACTGGTGCTGGCCGGCACCGGGGCGGCCTTCCCGTTCTTCTCGCCTTTCCTCGGCTGGCTGGGGGTTTTCCTGACAGGCTCCGATACCTCATCCAATGCACTGTTCAGCTCGCTGCAAGCCACCACCGCGCATCAGATCGGCGTCAACGACACCCTGCTGGTCGCGGCAAACACCAGCGGCGGCGTGACCGGCAAGATGATCTCGCCACAATCAATCGCCGTCGCCTGCGCAGCCACTGGCCTGGTGGGCAAGGAATCCGACCTGTTCCGCTTCACCCTCAAGCACAGCCTGTTCTTTGCCACGATCGTCGGGCTGATCACCTTGGCGCAGGCCTACTGGTTCACCGGTATGCTGGTGCACTGAGACCTGCACGCAATAGGGTAAGAATCGACGCCGGACAACGGTTCCGGCGTCAGCTATTTCTGGAGGACCGATGAGTCTGCCTGCCGCTTTCCTTGCCGACGTCATACAGCTGATCCCGAAGGATCGGCGTTTCGACGACCCACTTTCCACCCTCGCATTCGGTACCGACGCCAGCTTTTATCGACTGATCCCACAGCTAGTGATCCGCGTGGAGTCGGAAGACGAAGTCGTCGCACTGCTGCAACTGGCCCAACGCGACCGCGTGCCGGTGACCTTCCGCGCCGCGGGCACCAGCCTGTCCGGGCAAGCTATCAGCGATTCAGTACTGATCGTGCTGGGTGACAACTGGAACGGCCGCGAGATTCGTGGGCAAGGCACGCAGATCCGCCTGCAGCCCGGCGTCATCGGCGCCCAGGCCAATGCGTGGCTGGCGCCGTTCGGGCGCAAGATCGGGCCGGATCCAGCGTCGATCAATGCCTGCAAGATCGGCGGCATCGTTGCCAATAATGCCAGCGGCATGTGCTGCGGCACTGCGCAGAACACCTATCACACCCTGGCCGGGATTCGTCTGGTACTGGCTGATGGCAGTCGACTGGACACCGAGGATGCAGCCAGCGTTGCAGCGTTTCGAAAACACCATGCAGCCCTGCTTGAGCGACTGGCGACACTCGGCCGCGAGACGCGGGCAAATGCCGAACTGGCGGCAAAAATCCGCCACAAGTATCGTCTGAAAAATACCACCGGCCTGTCGCTCAATGCCCTGGTGGATTTCGATGAACCGCTGGATATCCTCAGCCATCTGCTGGTCGGCTCCGAAGGCACCCTGGGCTTTATCAGCGCAGTGACCTACGACACAGTGATCGACCACCCCAACAAAGCGTCGGCGCTGATTGTGTTCCCGGATGTCGAGACCTGCTGCAACGCGGTGACCGTGCTGAAAACCCAGCCGGTCTCGGCAGTGGAGCTGCTGGACCGGCGCAGCATGCGCTCGGTACAGGACAAACCCGGCATGCCGGCTTTCGTACAGCACTTATCGGAAAATGCCTGCGCGCTGCTGATCGAATCGCGCGCCGCCTCCCCATCACTGCTGCACGAACAATTGGCGCTGATCATGGCGTCCCTGGCGGCGTTCCCTGTAGAGAAGCAAGTCGACTTCACCGAAGACCCGGTGGAAAACGCCCGCCTGTGGGCGATCCGCAAGGACACCTTCCCCGCCGTCGGTGCCGTCCGCAAAACCGGCACCACGGTGATCATCGAAGACGTCACCTTTCCGGTCGAACAACTGGCGATCGGCGTAAACCGCTTGATCGAACTGTTCGACAAACATCACTACGACGAAGCCATTCTTTTCGGACACGCCCTGGAAGGCAATCTGCACTTCGTGTTCACCCAAGGCTTCAATAGTGCGGAAGAAGTCACGCGCTATCAGGCGTTCATGGACGACGTCGCGCAATTGGTGGCGGTGGAGTTTGGCGGTTCGCTGAAGGCCGAACACGGCACGGGCCGCAATATGGCGCCTTTCGTCGAGCTGGAATGGGGCAGCGATGCCTATCAGTTGATGTGGCAGCTCAAGCGCCTGCTGGACCCCAACGGCATTCTCAACCCGGATGTTGTACTCAGCGAAGACCCGCAAATCCACCTCAAGCACCTCAAGCCCCTACCGGCAGCCGACGAGATTGTGGATAAGTGCATCGAGTGCGGGTTCTGCGAGCCGGTGTGTCCCTCCAAAGGCCTGACGTTGAGCCCGCGCCAGCGCATCGTGATCTGGCGCGATATCCAGGCGAAAAAACGCGCAGCCGTCGACACCACTGAACTCGAAGCCGCCTATCATTACCAGGGTATCGACACCTGCGCGGCCACCGGCCTGTGCGCGCAACGATGCCCTGTAGGAATCAATACCGGCGACCTGGTGAAGAAGCTGCGCAGCCGCGATGCTGACCGTACGAAAACCGCCGAATGGCTCGCCACCCATTTCGCCACGGCATTGCAAGGTGCGCGCTTTACCCTGCATGTCGCCAACGGTGCGCGCATGCTGTTGGGCGCCCCTCGCCTGGCGAAACTGTCTGCAACGGTAACCCGGTTGTCCAAGGGGCAAATCCCGCAGTGGACCAGCGCCATGCCACAGCCGGAGAAAGCCATCCGCTTCAGCCCGGCCGTGACCGATGAGCGGCCCCGCGTGGTCTACCTGGCGGCTTGCGTCTCACGCGCCATGGGGCCGTCCGCCAGTGATAAAGAACAGATGTCGCTGTACGACAAGACCCGTGGCCTGCTGGAAAAAGCCGGTTACCAAGTGGTGTTCCCCGACAATCAAGACAGCCTGTGCTGCGGCCAGCCGTTTGCCTCAAAGGGGTATGCCGACCAGGCGGAGCACAAACGCCAGGAACTGATCGGCGCGCTGCTGCATGCCAGCCGTGGCGGACTCGATCCGATCTACTGCGACACCAGCCCCTGCACCCTGCGCCTGGTGCAAGACCTCGGCGAAACGCGCCTGGACCTTTACGACCCGGTACGTTTTATCCGCACACACCTGATGGACCGACTCGACTTCACCCCCCAGGAAGCGCCGATTGCGGTACACGTCACCTGCAGTACCCAGCATTTGGGCGAAAGCCAGGCGTTGATCGACCTGGCCCGACGCTGCTCAAAAACCGTGGTGATCCCGGAAGGCATCCACTGCTGTGGTTTTGCCGGCGACAAGGGTTTCACCACGCCGGAACTCAACGCCCACGCGCTGCGCTCGCTCAAAGACGCCGTGCAACATTGCAGTGAAGGCCTCTCCACCAGCCGCACCTGCGAGATCGGCCTGAGCCAGCACGGAGGCATTGATTATCACGGCTTGGTGTATCTCGTGGACCGGGTCACCCAGGCCCGCGTGCATTAATCCTGCAAAAAAACGAACCCCTGCGCGCCGGCGTAGTCATCTGCATAGGCCTCGACGAACGAGGCTCAACAGTGATGTCGCTGGCAGCCGTTGAACGCCAGCAGCGTCGAGCCCTTTTGCGCAAGGAGATACCCTATGAAGCGTTCCGCTCTTGCTGGCTTGTTCATTACCGCTGCGATGCTGGCCTCCCCTGTTTTCGCTGCGGGCGAGCCCGATCTGTGCAAGATCAATCTGGACAAAATCAACAACGGCCAAGCCTTGCTTGCCACTGACACCAGCGGCAAGAAGGGAGAAATCGACACCGCCGTCTCCCAGGCGAAAGCAGCCCACGCTGCAGGTGATGACAAGAAGTGCATCGAGATCACCTCCAAAGCCCTGCAAGACCTGCAGAACACTGAAAAAGGCGGCAACCAGTAACACGCCGTCGCTGATGGCCAACCTTCGGGTTGGCCTTCCGTGAGCGTTTGGCGTACACTGCACAGGCTTGTCACTCACTAAGAAACAACGAGTTACAAGCACGGGGCCGTTTAGGATTCGACGCCGGTCGCGAAACTTTAGGTGCATGCCGAGTTGGTAACAGAACTCGTAAATCCACTGTTGCAACTTCTTATAGTTGCCAATGACGAAAACTACGGCCAGGAATTCGCTCTCGCTGCGTAAGCAGCCTTAGCCCTGAGCTTCTGGTACCTTCGGGTCCAGCAATCACCAGGGGATGTCTGTAAACCCAAAGTGATTGTCATATAGAACAGAATCGCCGTGCAGTACGTTGTGGACGAAGCGGCTAAAACTTACACAACTCGCCCAAAGCACCCTGCCCTTCGGGTCGCTGAGGGTTAACTTAATAGAAACGGCTACGCATGTAGTACCGACAGCGGAGTACTGGCGGACGGGGGTTCAAATCCCCCCGGCTCCACCAAATGATCAAAAAAAGACGTCCACGGACGTCTTTTTTTGTGCCTGGAAGACAGTAAAATCAAGGGTTTACCGCTCTTTTGAGGGTCACAACGGTTTTTTGAGTTCCAGCCATCCCGGTATTCCCGGTGGTATTCCAGCCTACCTGGGGCTAATCTTGGGAATACCAAAAGGTGTCATGGAGCTTCTCCCATGTGCGCTCAAACAGCTCGCTCTCCGACCGCCAGCTCAAGGCGGTCAAGCCCAAAGACAAGGACTACGTCCTCACAGATGGCGACGGCCTGCAGCTTCGCGTCCGGGTCAACCGCTCGATGCACTGGAATTTCAACTACAGGCATCCGGTCACCAAAAATCGAATCAACATGGCGCTCGGCTCCTACCCTGAGGTCTCTCTGGCACAAGCTCGGCGGCAAGCGGTTGAGGCTAGGGAAGTACTTGCGCAGGGGATCGACCCCAAAGCTCAGCGCAATGATCTCGCGCAGGCCAAGCTAGCCGAGACGGAACATACGTTCGAGAAAGTAGCTACCGCCTGGTTCGAGCTGAAAAAGGACTCGGTTACGCCGGCCTATGCTGAGGACATCTGGCGCTCACTCACGCTGCACGTTTTTCCGAGTATGAAATCGACTCCGATCTCGGAAGTCAGCGCACCGATGGTGATAAAGATCCTTCGCCGTATCGAAGCCAAAGGCAGCTTGGAAACGGTGAAGCGGCTTAGCCAGCGCCTCAACGAGATCATGACCTACGGGGTCAATTCGGGAATGATTTTCGCGAACCCGCTCAGCGGGATTCGGGCGGTATTCAAGAAACCGAAGAAAGAAAATATGGCGGCTCTACCACCCGAGGAGCTTCCTGAGTTCATGCTGGAAATAGCGAATGCCAGTATCAAGCGCACGACCCGCTGCCTGATCGAGTGGCAGTTGCACACGATGACTCGCCCCGCCGAGGCGGCAACTACTCGCTGGGTAGACATCGACTTTGAAAGGCGAGTCTGGACTATCCCACCGGAGCGGATGAAGAAGCGCCGCCCGCACAGCATCCCGTTGAGCGATCAAGCCATGTCATTGCTGGAGATACTGAAGTCTCACAGTGGTCATCGGGAATACGCCTTCCCGGCAGACCGAAACCCTCGTACTCATGCCAATAGCCAGACCGCCAACATGGCATTGAAACGCATGGGCTTCCAAGACCGCCTGGTCAGCCACGGCATGCGCTCGATGGCCAGCACCATATTGAATGAACATGGGTGGGACCCGGAGCTCATCGAAGTGGCGTTGGCGCACGTCGACAAGGATGAGGTGCGCAGTGCCTACAACCGAGCCGACTACATCGAGCGACGGCGGCCGATGATGGCCTGGTGGAGCGAGTACATTCTGAAGGCGTCGGCAGGCAATCTCTCGGCCAGCGCGATGAATGTGGCCAGGGATCGGAACGTAGTACCCATCCGATAGGGCGGCGACAACGGCGCCATTGGCGACAGACCGCGTGCAATCTACATCCTTGCCGTCTGAGCGGATGGCGACAGTCGCCAACTCGCCTCGATTTTGGCTTCTCCGGCTAAGCCCGTGAGCATGGGGAGGCTTCGCTTCCCCACGCTCACGGGCTAACACTAGAAAAGCGACAAACGGCCACTTTGCCACTGACACCCACAGACTTCCAAAGCACGCCAGAGGAGGAATCTGGCGCATTTCCATGTGCCCTTCACCAATTGACCCTTGCCGCGGTGACCGATAGAACGAAGATTCAAAGCGCTGCCTTAGGCAGCACCCCAGATGACCAGAGCCTTCAAGGTCATGCCGCTAACCCGGTGGTTCATCCCAAAGTGCGATTCGCGCCCGGAGGCTCGCACGGTCATTCGCCAGAATGATGGACGCCCTCTAAACAATCCGCCTAGTGCGGCTGCCCGCTAACCCTTTAGCCCTGCAGCAACGAACCTGCTCGGCCGATGTTTTGCGCCAACCGTTCGCCCGTCTCTTTTTCCAGAAAAGAGACGGGCGCTCCTACCACTGCTGCAGCCCTCATCGCACAGGGCTTTGCGGCAATTCCCCTCGTGACAATCGGCGCGACAAACGCCGATGTCACCAGCAACAGCGCTGTAGATGATGGTGCCGCAGACCAGGGAATGGACTGCACCTGACTGACAGTCAGGCATGCCCCGGTCATCGCAGTGCTGCTTGCACTTGATGCTTCAACCCCGCCTGGCAGACCGCTTGCTGCAGGACGCTGATATCAAAGACCAGGGCATCCTGGGACGCTGTCTGATCAGTTGGCCAGAGCGTCTGGTTGGACAACGACTGTACAAAGCCATCGACCTGACCCGAGATCCAAAGGTGCACCTATACCAGCAGCGCATTGCCGCGCTCATGCAGAAGCCTTGGTCACGGCATACAGATGGTGGCCTCACACCTGCGGTCATAGAGTTGAGCCCACGCGCCCGTGATGCATGGATTGCCATTCACGACACAATTGAATGCGAGTCAGGGGAGTTCGGCGAGCTGGTCAACGTCCAAGCTGCAGCGAGCAAAGCCGCCGCGAACGTACTACGCATGGCTGGTGTGATGGCGGTGGTTGAGGAATCGACTGTATTGGAAGACATGCACATTCAGCGCGCCTCCACGCTGATGGATTACTACCTGGCCGAGAGCCAACGCCTGACTGAACAGGAACCACTGAATAAGCTTCGCGCAGAGGCTGATTGCCTGCTGCGCTGGTTGATAAAGAAGAACTGGCCACCGTTTCGCCTCCGCGATCTCACGCGCAACGGCCCTCGCTTTGCCCGTAAAAGCACGCGGCACACTTTCGAGTTATTGCTGCAGCTGGTTGTCCATAACTGGCTGGACAATGACGGGGACATATTCGAGGTGCGCCATGTTCCGCCTCAATGAGGCCGTGCGCCGCTATCGGGCGCAACATTGCTCGCCGACCGAGTTACGGCGTGTCGCCGCCACTGCCACCACTTTGTCGCCACATGCCAATCCAGATGCGGCGGGGGTTGTCGCCAGTGTCGCCGCTGTCGCCGCTCCAACATCTGAGTCAATCGACCTCGCTCGGCTCATCGAGCAGTTGCAAGAAGACGGGGCCTTGCTGCAACACAGCGAAAACGCTCTTCTCATCCGCCCAGCACACTGGGGACAGTTGGACAGCGTCAGCGCCCACTGGAAAGCCCTGCTGCTGTACCTACAAACCAACGATCAAGGTGAAGACAATGGCGCTGGTCGGTCGGCGTGATGGTCGCAACTTTGGCTATGGTCGCCAATTGAGCTATGCCGGTCGGCAGGCACTAGGGAACATGTTCGCCGGCGGCCACTTCGCCACGGTCAAAGCGCATAGCGATCGCTGGCAAGCATTCGTAGACTGGTGCCGGTCAGAGGGCGGCCCCGGTTACAACGACGCGCGCCAAATTGATCAACAGACGCTCCAGGACTACGTTGCATACCTGCGTCAGCAGATCCAGCAAGGGGAATTATGCATCGCTACCGCGCAAAATCGCCTGAGCAGCGTCAACCGCACCCTTGCCGCGCTGCGCGGTGATCAGGAAGTGAGAGTCATCAGCCCGAGCCAGGCATTAAGGCATTAGGGCAGTAGCGCTCCAACGTACGCTCCCAAGCTCCAGCTGGCCAAGACCATCAACAGGTACAGCGCGTGCTGCAGGTATTGCGTGAACAGCAGTACGAGCGAGTGGCCGCGATTGCTCTGTTGGCCCGAGCAACCGGCATGCGCCTGCGCGAAGCGATCCTAGCGGACCTGCCACGCTTGCACCATGAGGCCAAGCACTTGGGTCGTATCAATATCCAAGACGGCACCAAAGGCGGCCGCTCTGGGGCATCAGCGCCGCGGTGGATTGCTGACAACAATGAGGTAAACGAGGCAATCCTTTTCGCAAGAAATGCATCACCGAGGGGCAGCCGTAACCTGCTGGCCCCAGAAGAAAGCTACGCCGCGTTCCTGCAAATGACGGTGCGCCCCGCCCGCAAAACTCTGCATAGGCACAAGCTAAAGGGGTTTCATGAATTGCGCGCCGCCTACGCTTGCAAACGCTACGATTTCACAGGCTATGCAGCCCCAGTCAATGGCGGCCACTGCTATCGAATCGACCCCAACCTTGATCAACAGGCACGCCTACAAATCAGTCTTGAGCTCGGACATAACCGGCTCGATGTGGTTTCGGCCTACATCGGTGGCCGGTCATGAGCAAATCCTTTGATATGACGTTGTTCTTGATCGGCGTTCAGTGCGGCTCGAAGAGCACGCAGCAAAGGCACCTCCGACAAGCTCAAATCATGAAAGCGGCGATCCAAGAGCGCTGGCAACGAAACACCCCTTGGACTTGGCAGCGAAAGCATATGCGCTGGTTTTTGACTCACTTTCTGAAGGATCACTCAAGCGCAAGCCAGTACTACTAAAAACTCACCGCTTTACTAATCAGTAAGCGGCTAGGGACTGCGCGGTTGCTGACAGATCGATCAAATGGCAAGCGCTCCTGCCGTCGACGGCCGTAGAAGTCACGATCACCCTGTCCAGTCGGCGCCAACATTACCTACAGCGAGGCCTCACTGAGGCAGCGGACAACTCCTTCACTTGTAGGGCCTCATGTAGATCAGACAAGCGCCCCCCGCCTTGCTTGATCTCGCACTCCCACACAACCTTGACCGTCCAGCCTTTGGCCTCCAGCGCCTGTACATTTTCGAGGTCTCTCTCAACGTTCCTTGAAAATTTTGCCGCCCAGAATTCGCTCCGAGTCTTAGGTGTAGTAGCGTATTGACATCCGACATGTCGATGCCAAAAACATCCGTGTACAAATATACAGGTCCGGAGCTTGGGCATTACAATGTCAGGCTTGCCAGGGAGGTCCTTGCGGTGCAGGCGAAAACGATAGCCCAAAGCATGAAGGAAACGGCGCAATGCGAGCTCAGGCTGTGTATTTTTGCCGGTTATCGCAGCCATCATCCGAGATCTGGTCGCTTTATCTACAACATCCACTTTCGTTTACCTTTGGCAGATGTAGCTCATGAATTGTAACAACCCTTTACAGGTCGTGGATCTCTTCGCTGGCCCTGGCGGCCTTGGTGAAGGTTTCTCTTCACTCAATGAGGGCAGAAGCTTTGATGTATTAGTCTCAGCAGAAATGGACCCGTTCGCTCGATCTACGCTAAGACTCCGTGCATTTTATCGAGCGCTGAAAAAAAACAATCCAGCAGCCCTTGACGACTACTATTACTACTGCGAGACGGGTGGGGCATCACAACCTTGGACTTCGAACAGCGCCAAAGAATGGCAGCATGCCGATAAAGAGGCCCGCCAAATTAAACTAGGGAGTGCGGAGGGGAATGCCGAGCTAGACCGCATCCTAGAAGCGAGACTAGATACCAGTAAACCTTGGGTATTGATTGGTGGCCCCCCTTGCCAAGCTTACTCAATAGTTGGACGAGCACGCAACAAGGGAAATGCAGAATACAAAGCGGAAGATGACCACCGCCACTTCCTCTACCGGGAGTATCTTCGAATAATTCAGAGCAAGCGCCCTGCAGTATTTGTAATGGAAAATGTCAAAGGGATTCTTTCCTCGAAAGTTAGCGGCACTCAAATATTCCCACAAATACTCCAAGACTTAGCTGACCCTGATGCCGCATTAGGTATCAACGGCGGATGTGGTACGAAATATAAAATCTGCTCCTTGGTCTCTGATGACATATACGAATCAGGAATGTCGCCAGATTCAATTGACTTTAGCAACTTTGTAATACGTGCTGAAGAATATGGCATTCCACAAGGTCGCCACCGGGTCATTTTGATCGGTGTTTCACAAGATTACATTGGTGAGGTAAACGAGCACAAGCTTGAAACTGCCGAACCAGTTACAGTTGGAGACGTAATCGGAAACCTTCCGCCTCTACGAAGTACGCTGTCGAGGGGAAGCGACACTCCAGACAAGTGGTGCAGCGAAGTTTTAAATCACTTGGACACATTATATGCAGACCTAATTTCCTCTGGAAAGCAGGATCCAAACTTAGAGATGAACCTTAAAATCTTCCGAGATTCATTTTCGGGAGGCCGGTTGAATAATGGCGGATTGAGAGTAAGAAAGACAAACTCTTGGAGTGGCAAAACAAAATCGGGCGATTTGGATTCGTGGTTTACAGACGACAGGTTAAACGTCTGGCTCAACCATGAAGCTCGAAGCCACATGAGTGCAGATCTCAAGCGATATGTATATGCCTCCGTCTTCGCACAGGCTCACCATGTCTCTCCAAAGGGCCATCAAGAATTCAATCTTCCCGGATTGGCTCCTGACCATAAAAACTGGGAAAGCGGTAAATTTAGCGATCGTTTTAGAGTACAACTTAACAACCAGTACTCCTCAACGATAACAAGCCATATATCGAAAGATGGCCATTACTTCATCCATTATGACCCTAATCAATGTCGCAGCCTGACTGTTAGGGAAGCAGCTAGATTGCAAACTTTCCCAGATAATTATTTTTTCTTAGGCAATCGCACGCAGCAATACCATCAAGTTGGGAATGCCGTCCCACCTCTTCTTGCAAGTAAAATTGCCAAACTAGTAGAGCGTATAATTAAGGGCGGGGCTATAAGTCCGGAGCATACTGGAGTAGTGGATTCGATGATCATCTAAGTGATGACTAGGCAGGTCCAAAGCAGTGGAGGCTGGAAATGAGGCTTGCATCATAACCAGTTTTATGCGACGAATAGTGGCCAATAGATGTCACGCCCTGCCGTCTGCGGATTATGCCCCACGGTAGAGGGACTGTAGGAAATCAACGCGAGCCCTTGGGGGGTAGGAATGTTGTTGGAGAGAGTCTTGGTTACCTTTTGTACTAGGAGACTGGTGCTATGATAGAGGTTCAGCACCCTCCCCACGCAGCGTCACTGCTCGAATCAATGAGGTCAATTGGCTACACCTTGGATTCGGCGTTGGCGGACTTAATTGATAATAGTATTTCCGCCCATGCCAAAGAGATCTACATCGAGTTCCGCCCTACTGACAACCCTTACATCGCGATAATAGATGACGGAAAAGGAATGTCGCATGAGGTATTGCAGAGCGCAATGCGACACGGCAGCAAAAACCCTCTTTTAGAGAGGGGGGAAGACGATATGGGTCGGTATGGCTTAGGTCTCAAGACAGCCTCCATATCACAATGTCGCCGGATGACTGTCATTTCCAAACAAGATGATGATATCAACGCATTTTGTTGGGATCTCGATGTCGTTATCGAAAAAGGCGCCTGGGTCATGCTTCAGCTTGAACTTTCAGACTGCCAAGCCTTACCTCACTTCAGCCAGCTAGAAAGTAAAAAATCTGGAACGATGGTACTGTGGCAAGAACTCGACAAATTGCTTGTTGGGGAAGCAGATCCAGAAAACGCATTGGGAACAAAAATGCTTGCGGCCCGCGAGCATCTATCACTTGTTTTCCATCGCTTCCTAACAAAAGAAGGGAGCAAGCCAAAAATATCAATGGCTCTCAACGGTTCTGCAATTGTTCCGTTTGACCCTTTCTTGGCCAATCATAAAGCTACTCAGCCTCTGGACGAGGAGAAGTTTTCCGTCGAAGGTAAAAGGGTCGTAGTCAAACCTTTTATTTTGCCGCATATGAGCAAACTTAGTAGCAATGATGTACAGCTAATCGGCGGGAGCGAAGGCTTTCGAAGCCAGCAGGGATTCTATATATATAGAAATAGACGACTGATAATTTGGGGAACTTGGTTTCGCCTAGCAAGAAAAGACGAGCTAAGTAAGCTTGCGCGAGTACGGGTGGATATCCCCAACACACTTGATCACCTTTGGACTTTAGATATAAAAAAATCGGCCGCTCATCCGCCTGAGTTGGTTCGGCAAAACTTAAAGCGCACAGTGGACAGAATCAGATCCGTCAGCGGCAGAACGATCGCTTTTAAGGGTCGCAAAATCTCTGACTCTGATGTCGCCCCTGGCTGGAACGAAGTTCTCGATAGATCAGGTGTTAGATTCGATGTAAATCGAAACCACCCACTAATTTCAGAGTTCTCAAAATCTCTTGACAAGGAAGGAAGAGCACGACTCAATCTAGTTCTAGGGGTTATTGAGAGTTCATTCCCTGCGGACGCCTTGTACAACCGTATGGCAAGCGACGTCCGACCTGATTTCGCAAGTGACAGTGCGGTCGAAAATATCAACGATATGATTTCGACAATTATAGTAAATATGCCAGCAGATTCGCCGGCTAGAAGGCAACTGCTAATGTCGCTTCATTTAATAGAACCATTTAATCTATATCCAGAACTGACAAAGAAAATTGTTGAGGAATATAACTCGTGAGTGAGACGTCAAGGATGGTACTGTCAGCGAATGCTCGTCGACTGGAATTGGGAGTTATCACAGCCCTAACAGCTGATGGAGTTCCAACCGAAGGGGCCATCTTTGACTTGGCGTCCACTCTAAGGAGTATACCGCCCTACACTGTCACGGACGACGAGTTCGAAGTAGTTATTAAGAAGCTTCATGAAGCGCTCACAGTTGACATGGGATTGGGGGACTGTGTTTATGATGAACACAATCCTTGGCTGAGAGCTAAAAAAGCTGCAATCGAACCATTTTATTGGAGTCGCTACCAAACCGATCTTTTGAAGCAGGGTTGGGGACCCAAAGTTGTTAACTCGCTAGATAAGGTAACGGATGAGATCCTAGATTTGATGGGAGATCCATCAGGTCGCACAGGATGGCCGCGCCGAGGTTTAGTAATGGGCGACGTGCAGTCGGGGAAAACCTCTAACTATACAGGTTTGATTTGCAAGGCGGCAGATGCGGGGTACAAATTAGTAATTCTGTTGACAGGGACGCTAGAAAGTTTGAGAAGACAAACTCAGGAACGTTTAGACTCTGGGTTTGTAGGCTTGGATAGCTCGGGCGTCGTAAACAACCGAAAGCGCCATCGCAAAGAAATTGGCGTTGGATTAATCAATGGTGCACGCTCAGCGGGTGTCTTTACGTCTACAGTAGTAGATTTCCGGGCGGCAATGGTAAACCAACTTGGATTTAGGTTAAACGACTACAGAGAGCCTGTTCTTCTTGTAGTCAAAAAAAACAAGCGAATCCTCGAAAACCTGGTGGAGTGGCTGGTTAATTATAATGCTGGCTCCGGCGGAAACATAGACATCCCCCTTCTGCTTATTGATGACGAGGCGGACAATGCCTCTATCAATACAAACCCCAAAAAGGCAACTGCTATAAATGCGGGGATCCGTGGACTGCTGAAAGTTTTCCCGAGATCCAGTTATGTAGGGTTTACTGCAACTCCGTTTGCCAACGTATTTATCAACCCTGAAACAACGAATAATGTCGAGGGTGACGATCTATTCCCTCGCGATTTTATTTACACATTAGACGCGCCTACAAATTATGTTGGGGCAAGCCGGATTTTTGGCGAAAACTCCGACCTAAAGTGCTTAAATGTTATCGATGATGCCGAGGAGTGCTTTCCGCGCGGACAGGCCTCTGACAGCGTGGTGGAGAGCGTCCCGTCATCGCTTAAAGATGCGATCACATGCTTCTTCTTAGTTAACACGCTAATGGACATTCGTGCTGGGATGCCAAAGCATAGATCCATGCTAGTAAACGTTAGTCACTTCACCTTGATACAAAATCAAGTCCGAGACATCCTCGATCATGAAGTCCGACTGATGCAGGGAGACATTCGAAATTACGCTTCCCTACCTTTCGATGAAGCCATACGTAATAGTTCCATTGAATCTCTATACAACGCATTTCAGAGAAACTTCTCCACCCTAGAAATAACGTGGCAGCAGGTTCAAGCCCAACTTTCAGCTTCTACGATGCCGATTCAGACTACTGCAGTAAACCAAAAAAGCGGGCCGGCCAGCTTAGATTATACTGCCTACAAGGAACACGGCTTGAGGGTAGTAGCAGTTGGTGGCAACAGCCTAGCGCGTGGTTTGACGCTCGAAGGGTTGTGTATTAGTTACTTCTACAGAACAACTCAAATGTATGATGCTTTACTTCAAATGGGAAGGTGGTTCGGCTATCGATCCGGTTACGAAGATCTATGTAAAATCTGGATGACTGAAGAAACAGCAGATTGGTATGCACATATTTCAGAGGCAACTGACGAGCTTCGTAACGAAGTGCGTCGAATGCAGAACTCTCGCCTCAAACCAATCGATTTTGGGCTTCGCGTGAGATCTCACCCTGAGTCTTTACTCATTACCGCCAGAAACAAAATGAGGGACTCAGATGAAATCGTCCAGATAATATCTATTACTGAAGAAAGCTTGGAGTCGCCCCGTTTACTAAAAGACCCCTCGATAGTTTCCTCAAACTACAAGGAGGCGCAGAGCTTTATACGATCAGTAACAACCAGTCCTGATTCTAAAAAGATAGAAGATGGCGCCTTCCCCGTATGGCGGTCCGTACCGAAGCAACTGGTCGTAAAATTCCTGAAGGCCTTCATCAATCATCCTCTTAGCGTAAAGCTGCAAACATCTAGCCTGGCTGATTTTATTGAAAAATCCACCGACCATAAGCTTGATTTTTGGGATGTAGCTTTACCCACGGGCAGCGGCAGCTCGATAAAATTCGCAGAAGAGTTAGAGGTAAAAAGAAGGGTCCGCAAGATATCTATTGATGACAATATAAAAGCCTTGCTTGTTAACGGGACTAAACTGCGGGTGGGATCAGCGGCCGATGAGAAGGCAGGATTGTCAAAGCCTGAAATCGAGGCAGCAGAGATTAGGTATAGAAGCGAAGCCAAAAAGAGTATCCAAACAATTCCGGGCAAAGCATACACTGCCGTTAGGCAGGCACCGCTATTGCTAATCCACTTGATTGAGCCCAGAAACGAAGAGGGAAAAGAAAGTAAGTTTCAACTGCCGTCCGATTGCGAAGCGCTTGTAGCCATAGGCCTAAGCTTTCCATCCCTTGATATCAGCAGTCATCGTGTAGCTTATCGTATTAACCTTGTCGAACTCCGAAATATGTTGTCCGGGGATAGCTCCTCAATTGATGACAACGATGATGAGGAAGACGATGATGACGAATAAAATCAAACTTATTTGGGACACAGTGAAAGCAGAAGCGGTCGGATCAGGATTTCGCAGGGTTGACGTGGAGCACATCCTTGATTTCTACGCAGGTGTGGATTCATTGGGTCGATTCACTCTATTGTTGATTACGCAAGAAAATCCCGGCGTCGACTTAGAACTCCAATCAGTGAAAATACACACTGTACTCCGGGAAGATGGCCGATGGTCTCTACTATTCATTTTGGAAAAACCAGATCTTTTTGAGCTATTTCGATTGTTCTGTGAAGATTTGATTGCATCTTCACGCCAATGCTCGGATAAGTCTAATGGCCTTCCGTTTGTTTTAGCGCGTCTTGTTAGCTGGCGCCTGCTGTTCGAAAGAGGCAACCTAGAAACCTTGAACGAATCTCAAGTCCGGGGGTTGAGCGGCGAACTCCTCCACCTCAAATCACTTATTGAGATGATCAGCGCGCCTGCAGCTATTCAGAGCTGGAAGGGGCCTGATCGGGCTGATCAAGATTTCCAATTTGAGAAGCTGGCTTGGGAAGTAAAAACTGTCTGGCCATCAGTAAACGAGGTGACGATTGCATCTGAAAGACAGCTCGATTATACCTACCGCGAATTGCAGCTTGTTGTTGTTCAGCTGGGAAGCGGAGCAGAAAGCACAGCTAATGGCTTTACGCTGAATCAGCTGGTTGACGATATCCGAAAATCACTTAAGTCAGACTTCGAAACTTACTCAGCCTTTGAAAACTGCCTATTGAGATGTGGGTACTCCACACACCCGGAATATGACAACCAAGTGATGATATTGTATAGCACCTCCCGTTATAAAGTAGTTACTGGCTTTCCTTGCATCCGACCGCAAGATTTGTCGCCAGGTCTTAGTAGTGTAAAATATAAGCTAAACCTTAATAACTGCACAGCCTTTCAAATCTAGCGCACGGGTCAGTTCATATGGATCTTGATACTTTCCATAAAGATTTTATAGAGGCCGTTCGCTCAAAAGCGGAGTCTTCACGCGACTTTATCCGCACTGCTTTTGTAGAGGACTGCGGAGATAGACTCATAGAGGCTGAAGAGCTTCTATCCTTTGAAGTTTGTAGATTTGAAGGTGTTAACGAAAAACGCAAAAAGCTGCGCATCGACGGCTACGCATTTGATGAAGCAGACAATTCAATGGCGCTACTAGTCGCTGATTTCTTCAATGAAGATGAAGTTACCTCATTCGTTACTTCCGATGTCAAGGCTGCAATTGGTGATTTGCGAGCCTTCCTAGAGGAAGCATTGGACGGGAATTTGACTGACGGCAGCGTGGACGAAAGCCAACCAGGCCATGGTTTTGCATGTGACCTAATGGATTGGCATTCAAAGATAACTAAATATCGCTTCTATTTCGTCAGCGACGCCATGCTGAAAACTCGCCAAAAAGGCTGGCCTGAAGAGCAAGTGAGAGGAACCCCAGTCGAGTTTCATATCTGGGATATCGGAAGATTCCATTCAGCTTATATATCAGCTACAGGACGGGATGATCTTGTGGTTGATTTCTCCTCAATTGGAAGCAGTGGACTGAAATGTCTTGCTGCAGCCGAGTCCCATGGGGACTATAGCGCCTATCTCTGTATGATTCCTGGGGACACCTTGGCAGACATTTACGACATGTACGGCAGCAGATTGCTTGAAGGGAACGTTCGAACCTTTCTCAGCACTAAAGGGAAAGTTAACGCAGCTATTCAAAACACTATACGCAATCAGCCTGAGATGTTCTTCGCCTTCAACAATGGAATTGCAGCTACTGCTGAAAATATCGAACTTGAAGAAGATGCGGGCGGGGTGCGCATTCGAAGCGCCGTTAACCTGCAAATCGTGAATGGTGGACAAACCACTGCATCATTAGCGTTTGCGAAGAGAGGCGGTGCTGCCCGCAAAGAATGCTTGGAGCTCTCGAAAGTTATGGTGCAAATGAAGCTTTCGGTTTTGCCTCCAGAAAAAGCAGGTGAGTTAACGCCAGAAATCGCACGTTACGCGAATAGCCAAAACAAGGTAAGCGACGCAGACTTTTTCTCCAACCATCCGTTCCACATTCGACTTCAAGAGTTTTCCCGTAGGTTGTTTACCTCATCAAGCGGCGGTGCTCAGTATGGTACACACTGGTTCTATGAGAGAGCTCGCGGCCAATATCTAAATGAGCAAGCAAAACTATCGACTGCCCAAAAAAATCATTTCTTAATGCAAAACCCAAAAAGTCAGCTCTTCACAAAGACTGATGTTGCAAAATATGAGAACAGCTGGCGGGAGCAGCCTCATAGAGTAAGCATGGGTGCTCAAAAAAACTTCATATTCTTCGCCGACACCATCTCCAAGTCATGGACATCGGATGGCAAGATCTATAATGAAGAATATTTCCGCAAGATAGTTGCTTTAGCTATAATCTTCAAAAAAACAGAAGCCTTGGTCAGTCAGCAGCCGTGGTACCAAGGAGGGTACCGAGCGAACATTGTCACGTACTCAATCGCTAAGCTGCACAACTTAATATCTGAAGATGCACTTGGCAAACAGCTTAATTTTAGGACCATCTGGGACTCACAAGCTGTCCCACAATCGCTATGCGAACAATTGTCCATAATTTCAGAAAAAGTCTTCCATGTGCTAACCGATCCTGATAGGCCTAAAGACAACGTTACCGAATGGGCAAAAATGCAGGCGTGTTGGGAGCAGGTGAAGGATACAAAAATAAGCTTAGTTTCAAACGCCGATGATTTCCTCCAAGAAGTACGCCAATCTGTCGAGGAAGGTAAAAAATCCAAATCGACACAAAAGACTGATGACAGCATTCAAGTTCAGATCATGGTCGTTGACTTACCTGGCGCTGAATGGACTCGACTATTAAACTGGGGAGTTAAAAAAGAAAAGCTTTCTCCTCGACAGATAAACCTATTAAAAATCGCCGCACAAATACCACACAAGCTCCCTACAGAACGCCAATGCATCGAAATTTGGAAGCTACGTGGAGAACTAATTGAAGATGGCTATCTTGCCCTTTAAATAAAGAAAAAGGTAAAAGTGGAGAGCTACTGCTTTTACCTTTTTATCTAAGCCCGCTTAAATCCATATATATCTGAAAATATGTGCTGCTATTTTTTGATGACCACGTAGTTTTATCCCCCCTAAGATGGCCGAAGCCACACTGGAGGGCACCGTTCGTGTACCGGGCCATAGGGGACGCGCAGTCGCATCGTGCATGAAGTAGGTAAATCCGATGAGGCAATTCACTAGCATTCAAGATTAATTAGCGTGCTTCGCATCATTTCCATACAGCTGGAATAAATTTGACTCAGCGGTTAATCGAGTAGGAAAGCTATACCCTCGGCATTCCAATCAGTATTCCAGCACAAAATGATCACTGGAAATAGTATTTTTAATCAATATCTTACCCGCTCCGTTCAACTTACCCCGGCCCAATTCGAAGCATCGGCGGAACCCGACCAGTGCGGTTTTTGTTGTTTCTAGGGTTTGGAAAGCCCGATAGGAAGGACCTTCGGAATTTTCCTTCAAGCTATCGCGCCATTGATGAACTGGCGCAACCCGCGCCACAACGTTAATTTCCTTGAGTCGCTGCTCATCAGCGACCGGCTTTGACAGGCCGAAAAGTGTAACCTTTCACCCCCCTTGATAAGACGGCATGCTTGACGCATTCCGCCTAGTTCATGGCGGCTGTGCGTGGGGCATCTTCGGGTGCGCCGGGTTCCTACACTTCCGGTCTGTCAACCCGCGTACAGCTGCCTCCCATTCCTGATTGACAGCAGAGGGCGGTAGCTCCTTAAACAGTGTGGGAGCTTCATCATGAAAAAAATCACCCCCAATCCCCCCTCCGCAACCCTCTTCACAATCGCTCCGGATATCACCTCCGAAACCCTGCTGATCCAAGCCAGCGAAACCCTCGCGTCACTCAACGCCATGACCACCGATCTGGCCTTCGAACTCGACGGCGCCCACCGTCACAAGCTGCTGGCCACCCAGCAACTGATCGTGCTGGGCGAGCTGTTGGTCGAGCGCGTGCTGGTCCTCACTCAAGACACACAAACATTCCAGTAACAAAAAGGCCGAGACGCGTTCAGCGACTCGGCCTTTTGCTGTCCGTCTGGAATCCGCCCGCACTTCCCATTACCCTGACCGCCTCTATCAGACAACCGGAAGTCCGATACCCGTGCTGAAGCCCCTCGCTGTTCTCACCCTCGCCTGCGCCCCAGTGCTCGCAAACGCCGCCGGCCTCGCCGGCGTCTGGACGGGCACCTTGGGCAAATCCGCGATCACTGTCTGTTTCAACGGCGCCCACGGCGCCAATGGCAGTTACTACTACCAACGTATTCTCACGCCCATTCAGCTGACTCAGGCCAATGCCAGTGAGCCGTGGGTGGAAGAAGGGCAAACCGGCTTCTGGCAGTTGGACGACCCGCAAGACGATTCGCTGACTGGTACCTGGAGCAAAGCCCTGGGTGGTAAAAGCCTGTTGTTGGTGTTGAAACGCGCGGACGCCGACGGGTGCGCGAGCGACACCTACAACCTTCCTCTCGAAGCCGCGCCGCCTGCGGTAAAGGTCGAGAAGAAGACCTTCGCCGAGCATGCCTATCAAGTGAAGACCCAAGGTGGGCAGGTCATCCTGAAACTTGAAGGCGACGGGGAAGCGATCGATAAGATCAACCGCGACCTCGCGCGCATGGCCATCAATCCAGAGGGCCAGACGGACTTCTACCGGGAGCGACGCAACTCACTGGACCAGAATGGCGGCACCACGACCAGCGAGATCACGGTGGAGCCGTCGTACTGGTCAGCGCACTGGATCACTGTGCGTTTCTATCGCTGGTCGGCGGGCTACGGGCGCGGTGGTATCAGTTGGGGCCTGCACAGCTGGAACCTGCAAACCGGCGAAAAGGTCGATCCGTGGACGTGGCTGGGAGGCCGCGAGCAATGGGACACCCCCTACTCGGGCCAAGTCAAACTGCCCGCCCACTTCAGCGCGTGGCTGGCCAAACAGACCACCACCGACGAAGGGTGCCCGGCGGTGACCAGCTATTCCACGTTCGATTTGAGCTTCAACACCCAGGGCCTGCAACTCTCGACACCCGCCCAAGGCGACGGCTGTGACAACGAGCTGAGCTTTACCTGGGAGCAACTGGAGCCGGTGCTGTCGGCGCAAGGCAAGGCCGCAGTCCCCAGTTTGAAGGCCCCGTGAGGGTCTGGGTGCACTTTAAAAAAATCCGACACTCGTTCACGAAATATTCAGAAACGCCGACGGATACTAGCCAATTGCAATGACCGTTCCCCCGGACGGTCCTCCTGCCTTGGTAGCCAGAATCCATGACGCGTCCCGCTCCTTTGCTGTTGCTGCTTGCTGGTCTGTTGTTCTTCTTTGCCTTGGGCAACCATGAGTTGCAAGGCTCCACCGAAGCCCGTGTCGCCGGGATTGCCATGGCCATGCACCTGGACAACAACTGGGTGGTGCCGCAGTTGTTTCGCGAGCCCTTCCTGGAAAAACCGCCGCTGAGCCTGTGGATCGACGCCGGGGCGATTCGCCTGTTTGGCGGGACTACCTGGGCGGTGCGCCTGGCCTCGGCCTTTGCCGGGTTGTTCAGCGTGATGCTGCTCTACGGCATGCTGCGCACGTTCGGGCGGCCGAAGACGCTGGCGTTCAGTGCCGCCTTGATCCTCGCGACCATGGCCAGTTACTGGGGCAATGTGCGCGGCGTGGGTGAGGACTCGCTACTGACCCTGGGCGTCACCACCGCGCTGCTGGCGTTCTATCAGGCGATGCGGCCCGAATCCGAGCGTCAAGGCGGCAACGCCTGGCCCTGGGCCCTGTTTACCGTGGGGATGGTCATCGCCACCTTGAGCAAGGGCGTGCTGGGCCTGGCGATGCCGGGTATCGTGATCTTCGTGTACCTGGCCTGCACCAGCCTGATGGACAAACGCCTGCGCATAGGTGACTGGCTCAAGCCGGCCTTCTTCACTTTGCTGGCGCTGATACCGCTGATGATCTGGCTGGGCTTCCTGTTCCAGCGCGGCGGCATGCAGGCGGTGGGAGAAGTGTTGTGGACCAACAGCGTCGGGCGCTTCAGCGGCTCGTTTGTCGAGGCGGGGCACTACGAGCCGATCTACTACTACATCGCGAAGCTGCCCGAGGCGTTCCTGCCCTGGAACATCCTGGTGTACCTGGGCCTGTGGCATTTCCGTAAAAGCCTGGTGCGCAACCGTTACCGCCTGTTCTTCAGCGTGTGGCTGGTGGCGCAGTTCACCCTGCTGACCTTCGCGTCGAGCAAACGCACGGTGTACTTGATGGCGCTCACGCCAGCCGCCGCCGTATTGGCGGCAGAATATGCCCGGGTGCTGCTGGAATGGCTCAAGACCCACAAACCGGGGTTGTATAAACACCACACCAGGCTGGTGGGCGGCGTGTTCACCCTGGCGGTCGCCTGCTACCTGATAGCCGCCTTCTGGTTCGCGCCCAAAGCCGACGTGCGCCAGTCGTTCGTGCCGCTGATCAGTCAGATCCAGGCACTGCAAGCCGAAGGCAAGGAGGTGGTGTTGTTTCAGCCCAATGAGCGGATTGCCGGCGCCAGCGTGTTCTACACCCAGGCCTATCTGCCGATCCTGCAGACCGAAGCCGAGCTTCAGCGCTTTTTGACCGCCAGGCCCGGCAACGTTGCGCTGCTGGACCACACCAACGATTTAACCACCAAGGTCACGGTCATCAAGGAGATGGCGATCAACCGCCAGCCTTACTACTTCATCGAGCAGTAAGGCCGGCGCGGGGCATCAGTGCTTGGTGACCTTGTCCAGGTAACCCATGGCAAACGCCGAGACCACGAAGGTCATGTGGATGATCACGTACCACATCAGGTGTTGCGGATCGACGTTCTTGGCGTCCATGAAGATGCGCAGCAGGTGGATCGAGGAAATCGCCACGATGGACGCCGCGACTTTCATCTTCAGCGACGAAGAGTCCATGGTGCCCAGCCAGTTGAGCTTTTCCTTGTTATCGTCGATGTCCAGCTGCGAGACGAAGTTCTCGTAGCCGGAAATCATCACCATCACCAGCAAGCCACCGACCAGGGCCATGTCGATCAACGACAGCAGCACCAGGATCAGCTCGGACTCCGCCATCGAGAACACACTCGGCAGCAAGTGAATCACTTCCTGGAAAAATTTCAGCGCCAGCGCCAGCAACCCGAGGGACAAGCCGAAATAGATCGGCGCCAGCAGCCAGCGCGAGGCGTACATAGCATTTTCGATAAAGCGTTCCATTGGATCTCACACAGCTTGGCTAAAAATGGCGGCGAGTATACCAGCCGCTACCAAACACCTGTAACCGCGAGAAAACTGACCTGTGCGGCATCTGTAAGAGAATTTTTCTGCTAGTGTCGAGCCCATCAACTCGGCTCCATGACGTCGGACAGGAAGAATTCAGATGATGGATGTGCGATCCCCTTTGGCCAGTCTCGGCCTGTGCGCGGCATTGCTGCTGGCCAGCGGCTGCTCCCCCAGCGATGAGCAGAAGCAGACCACCCTCGAAGAGAAAACCGCAAAATTCGAACACTCCCTCGACAGCATCCAGGATCCCAAACTGCGCGACGCCATCGCCGACCTCGGCGGCTCGCTGCTGTTGCTGGAACGGGCGCGGGTCAAACTCGCAACCAAGCCCATCGAAGCCGAATACGGCGAAGACAGCCTGGCCCTGCTCAAGCATTACCCCACGCCCCAGGCGCTGGTGGACACCTACATAAATGGCCTGTTCGTGCTGCGCAAGGCCTCGCACTCCGACTACCTGACGGATCTGCAGCCGGTCTTCCCGTTCAACTTCAACACCCCCGAGCAATTCCCTTTTCCCCATGGCCTGGAGTGGCAGTCGGTCACCTTGAGCAACAACAAGGTCGTGCCGTTTCAGCCCGAATGGTCGGAAACCGATCCAGGCATCCAGCTGAGCCCCAGCAGCTCCAACCTGACCAACCCGGATGACCTGACGGTGACCTACCCGTTCATCGATGGCATCGAGACAGAAAACAAAAGTCAGCCGCAGCCGGTCCGCCTCAAAGGTACGGTGGAAGTGGTTGCGCCGGGCAAAGTGCTGACGTTCGACCTGTCGAAAAAGGACGTGGGCCACAAGCGCACCGAAGGCAATATCACGGTCAACCTGGTGCTTCTGGAAAAAAACTACGCCGAGATCGAGCTGACCAACAGCCAACCGCTGGCGCCGGAAGTCGGCGACGAGTCGCCCAACCCCCTGCTGGTGCAGGCACGCGACAGCACCGGGCAATTCCTCACACGCTCCGGTTCAATCAACGAAAGCGCCGCGCAAGTCGAGTTCTACGAGAAGCAACTGGCCGAGATGCAAAAGCAGAAGGCCTGGTCGGATGCGTTTGAAAAACAGCTGACCGATGAGCAGAAAGCCTTCGAACACAAGCAGACCAGCCATTACGCCAAGGTGTATTTCAACGGCCTGATCGACAACCTGCAGATCAACGTGCTGGATTTCTCCACGGCCACGCTCACTCGCAAGGACCTCGACCTGCCGGTTCAGCGCTTCGACAAGAACAGCCTGGAAAAGACCGTCCAAGCCTTGCCCATGCCGGTCACCGTGTATGACGACGGTGCCGCCAGCTGGCTCAAGGACGCGACCATGACCGAGGATCAACTGAAAAACAGCGTCACCATCAGCCAGTCCGTCGAAGACGCCAGCGCCGCACATATCGTGTTCGACCATCCGTTCACGTTCAATGACGACCTGGTCGGCAGCGAGCGCAACAGCAGCGAATCACCGGTAACTTTCTTCACCGCTGACGACAAAGGTGAACGCGGCGAGCCGATCGAGTTGCCCACCGAAGCGTTTGAACTGAACCCGGCGCGCGGCACCCTCACCTACGACCTCAACCTGTTCCCGGAAAACCCGGCGTACGTGGTGGGCTCGATTCCGCTGTTTTTGGCCACCATCCAAAAGGCTGAGATTGACGTCGCCAAGCTGCCCAAGGGGCTGTCGCTCAAGGACAACGCGCTGATTGTCGACCAGAAGGAATTCCCCGCCGACAGCTGGCGCTTCTACGCCAAGGACGCGAGCGGCAACTACCTCAAGGAAATTCTCGGCGTGAGCCACCGCGCCGAGGAATACGGCACGGCGATGTTTGATGTGCATTACTTTTACGGCCAGCCCACTGCGCTGGAAAGCTACCAGCGCACCGACCTGAGCACCGTGCAGTACGGCTTTGAGGTCAAGTTGGACAAGCCCGAAAGCAAGTAACCCGGCTAGAGCGCCAGGCGCTCGTGCCCACCGTTGAGTTGCCGCAGATGGGCCTGCAGGTGCAGGCACCAGATCTGCGGGTCATCCGCCAGTTCATAGCCGTGCAGGGTCAGGCTTTCGACGATCGATTGCAGAATGGTTTCGGCGACGAAGGGCCCATGAAACGGGCCCTGGGACTTGATGGTGGAGGGCTGCTCGCCAGTCATTCCGGCAGCAAACAGCAGGGTCCACATCCCGTTATCCCCCGCGAGAGGGCGAATGGAGCATTCGATACGGGTGACCAGGCCCAGGCATTGGCGGGTAAGGCAAAGGTTGCGCGGCATGGCGGCGACCCTCGGTAGATCGGTGTTCAACCTCAGCCGATGGCGAGGCTGTTTCTATCCAGCGACTCCTGTGGATATCCCTTGATCAGAGAATAGAATAAAACCAGTGCAAACCAAGGTTGTAGGGACCAACGGGCGTTGGGCCTCTATAGACGAGTCAAAAATGTGGCGATTTTATCGGTGTTCCAAGGCACCGTTGTTCCCATGAGGAAGCTAGTGTCGAGCTTTAGCGAGGCTGCGAAGGCGGCGGCATTGCTGGCATTTTCCGCGCCTGAGACACCGCTTTCGCAGCCTCGCTAAAGCTCGACAACTCCCACAGGGGATTGGCGGTGTCGGCCTGATTTCAATCCCCTGGGTGATCGCAATATCCGGCGCGACGCAGCCCAAGTGTGGGAGTTGTCGAGCCCCAGCGAGGCTGCGAAGGCGACGGTATTGCTGGCATTTTCCGCGCCTGGCACACCGCTTTCGCAGCCTCGCTAAAGCTCGACAGCTCCTACAGGGGGTTGGCGGTGTCGGCCTGATTTCAATCCCGGGGGTGATCGCAATATCCGACGCGACGCAGCCCAAGTGTAGGAGCTGTCGAGCCCCAGCGAGGCTGCGAAGGCGGCGGTATTGCTGGTATTTTCTGCGCCAGGCACACCGCTTTCGCAGCCTCGCTAAAGCTCGACAGCTCCTACAGGGGATTGGCAGTGCCGTCCTTATTTCAATCCCTGGGTGATCGCAATATCCGACGCGACGCAGCCCAAGTGTAGGAGCTGTCGAGCCCCGGCGAGGCTGCGAAGGCGGCGGCATTGCTGGCATTTTCTGCGCCTGAGACACCGCTTTCGCAGCCTCGCTAAAGCTCGACAGCTCCTACAGGGGGTTGGCGGTGTCGGCCTTATTTCAATCCCCAGGGTGATCGCAATATCCGGCGCGACGCAGCCCAAGTGTGGGAGATGTCGAGCCCCATCGAGGCTGCGAAGGCGGCGGCATTGCTGGCATTTTTCTTCGCCAGGCACACCGCCATCGCAGGCAAGCCAGCCCCCACATTAATCGCGCGCCAACAGGACAATCAGGTCGGTTTGGCTTCGGCCAAGGCCTGTTGCGCCAGCTCCTTCTCCGCTTCTTTCAAGTCGTCTTCACTGATCATCTCGGCAATCGCACGCAACCGCTCGACCACGCGCGCATTGACCGTACCTTCCGGGAACTGGCCTTCTGCGTCCGGCTCACCGGCGTCCTCGCCCACCAGCAGGCTCAGCGCTTCATCCGCCTGGCGCACCGCATAGATGTGGAATTGTCCATCGCGCACGGCCTGCAAGACCTTCTCGTCGAGCATCAGCGTGGCGACGTTGGCCTGGGGAATGATCGCGCCCTGTTCGCCGGTCAAACCGCGGGCTTCGCACAGGCGGAAGAAGCCTTCGATCTTCTCGTTGACCCCACCCACCGCCTGCACTTCACCGAACTGGTTGATCGAGCCGGTGATCGCAAAGCACTGCTTGAGCGGCGTCTTCGACAACGCCGAGATCAAGGTGCAGGCCTCGCCCAGCGACGCGCTGTCACCGTCCACGTAACCGTAGGACTGCTCCAGCGCAATACTCGCGGAGATTGCCAGCGGGAATTCCTGGGCATAACGGCTGCCCAGGTAACCGGTGAGGATCATCACGCCCTTGGAGTGGATCGGCTGCCCGAGGTTGACCTCGCGCTCGATGTCGACAATGCCGCTGCCGCCCGGGTACACCGTGGCGGAAATCCGCGCCGGCACACCGAATGCCGAATCCCCCACTTCCAGGACCGTCAGCCCGTTGCACTTGCCGACCGCCGCGCCAGCGGTGTCGATCAGGATCACCCCGGCGAGCATGTCGTCGAGAATCCGCGCCGACACACGTCCCGTTCGCGTGGCCTTGGCCTTGAGCGCACGTTCGATGTGGCCGGCATCCGTCATCTCGTCGCCGGCCAGGTGTCGGATAAAGTCCGCCTCGCTGACCAACTGGAACAAGTCGCCAATACGCGCCGACAAGCGCCCCTGGTGTTCCGCCAGTCGGGCGCTGTAGGTGGCCAGGCGCGCAACCGCGTCGGAGGTCAGCGGCGCCATGCCCTCTTCCGAGGTGCGGGTCTTGAGCAACTGGGCAAACTGCTCCAGGCTCTCGTCGACCATCGGGATGTCTTCGTCGAAATCCACCAGTACCCGGAACATCTCCTGGAAGTCCGGATCGGCGTCCTGCAGCGCGTAGTACAGCTGGCGCGAACCGATGATGATCACCTTGACCTGCAACGGGATCATTTGCGGGTTGAGGGTCACGGTGGCCAGGCGCCCCAGCTCGCCCAGCGGCGATTCCATCTTCAGCTTGCGCGACTGCAGCGAACGCTTGAGGGCGTCCCATACAAACGGCTCGCCGAGCATTTTCTCGGCTTCCAGGATCAGGAAGCCGCCGTTGGCCCGATGCAAGGCGCCCGGGCGCAGCTGGCGATAAGTCGTGTACAGCGCGCCCTGGTCGGTGCTGTATTCGATACGGCCGAACAGGTTGTCGTAAGTCGGGTGCGGCTCGAATACCACCGGCGCGCCGCCGTTGACCGGATGGCCGACCACCAGGCTTGGGCAGTACTGCTCTTCCAGCAGTTTGCGCGCCTGGGCGTCAGTCTTCGCGTCGTCGACCAACTGCTCGACCACGGTTTTGAGCAGGTACACCTGCATGGCTTGCAGGTAACCACAGACCGCGGCGTTTTCCGCGTACTTTTCCGACAGCGGTGCGAGCAAAGGCTGCAGCGCCAGGGTGATGGTTTCTTCGTTGAACTGGCGCAGCTGGTTATTGGACTCGCGCTTCCACTGCGGCAGGCTCGCGAGTTCTTCGTTGAGGCGCTCCTCCAGCTCGGAAATATCCGTGTGGAAGCGCTCGCGATCGGCTTCCGGCAACTGCGAAAACTCCGCCTCGTCCAGCGCCTTGCCGTCGAGCATCGGGGTAAACGCGATGTTGGTGCTGTCACGGTACAGCGCCACGTCCTTTTCCAGGGCCAGGCGCTCGATCACGTCCAGGGCCTTGTCGTAGCGCTGGTTGAAGGCACGGTCGATGGCGCTTTTGCGCTGTTGATAAGTCGGGTGCTCGAACACCGCCGGGAAGGTCGCGACCAGGTTATCCACCAGGCCATTGATATCGGCGATGAACGCCGCCGCCGCGCCGCCTGGCAATTCCAGGGCACGCGGTTCGCGCGGCTCATCGAAATTATTCACGTAGACCCAGTCCGCCGGGGTCTGCAGGCGCTTGCCTTCGGCTTTCAGGTAGCGTTTGACGAACGAAAAGCGGCCGGTGCCCGGCTCGCCCATGACAAACACGTTGTAACCGGGGCGTGGCATGGCCACACCGAACTGCAAGGCTTCAACCGCACGTTCCTGGCCAAGCACACCGCGAAAGGGCTCCAAATCATTGGTGGTCGAGAAGCTGAACTGTTCAGCGGAGAAAGGGCGAGTCAGCGCTTCGGGCGCTAGACGCAAGCTGGCAGCAACAGGATCAGGCATCGGGCTTCCTTACATCAAGCGGGGCAGATAACGGCATTCTGGCTCCCGGTTACGCGCTATGGCAAGGCGCGCCTGTGGGAAAGCATAGACGCGGGATGCGTCCTACAAAAAAATCGCGACAACGCTGATTGTTTTATAAAAACACACGGAACCCTTGGAACGTGCCTAAACTCCAAACTGCGCGGGTTGGACTAATAACCGATCCCTAGGGCGCTACGAAGTGCCTGAACCCTTGTCCATTGGTTTGCACACAAAGAGAACAAAGCTATGAAACGGATCCTTCTTGGTACTCTCTTCACCGTTGTCTCCCTCAATGCCATGGCTGAAGCACCAGGTGGCCCGAACTGCGGTTGGGGCAACATGTTGTTTGAAGGCCAGCGCGGTACTCCAGCGCACTTCCTGGCTTCCACCACCAACGGTACCTCCGGTAACGCCACCTTCGGCATGACCTCGGGCACCAACGGTTGCAGCACCAACAGCGCCCTGACCTACGGCGGCAAATCGTGGATTGCCATGAATGGCATGATGAACGAGCTGTCCGAAGACATGGCCAAAGGCAATGGCGAAGCACTGACCACCTACGCGGTGGTACTGGGCGTTGCACCGGAAGATCGCGAGCACTTCGCGGCCGTTACCCATGAGCACTTCCAGCAGATCTTCAGCAAAGCTGACGTGACCGCTGACGACGTGCACAACAACACCCTGGCTGTACTGAAAAGCGATGCCCGTCTGGCGAAATACGCAACCCAGGCTTAAGCTCGACCCGCCCGCGCCTCTCGAGGCGCGGGTTTTAATTTTTGGACCCGCCCCCCTTTGGGTCTCACTTTATCCGACTTAAGTTGCCCCTATGCTCAAACGCTTTGCCTGGCTGGCACTCTTCGCTTGCGCCCCGCTGTTCGCGGCCCCGCATCTTGATGATCAACGTTTGCAGCAATTGGCCAACGACCCGTTCTGGTTGTCCCTGGGCCACTACGAAGCCGGCAAGATCAGCGGCTGGCGCAGCTATGTCAGCGACAAGAAATTCTTCCTCGCCCCCGATGGCGCCCACCACCCGGACGCGGAACTCAAGGCCACCGTCGAAGCGCTGTACCTGCCGGCCAGCCTCGGTGAGAAACACGCCCAATGCGTTTACCCCGCACGTACCCGCTGGCTCAAGGATCAGTTGCACCTGACCGACCTGCCCGCCGTGGACTGCAAAGAATTCAAGCAATGGTTCAAGGACGTCGCGCCCCACAGCGCGGTCATGATCTTCCCGGCGGCGTACCTCAACAGCCCGTCGTCGATGTTCGGCCACACCCTGCTGCGCATCGACCAGGCGGACGTGCAAAGCAACAACACCGCCCTGCTCAGCTACGCGATCAACTTCGGCGCCTACATCGAAGGCTCGGACAACAGCATCCTCTACGCCTGGAAAGGCCTGATGGGCGGCTACCCCGGCCTGTTCGCCCTGGTGCCCTACCAGGAAAAACTCTCCGAGTACCGTAGCCTGGAGAACCGTGACCTGTGGGAATACCGTCTGAACCTGACCCAGGTCGAGACCGAGCGCATGGTCGAACATGTGTGGGAACTCAAGCAGATCCAGTTCGACTACTTCTTCTTCGACGAAAACTGCTCCTATCGCCTGCTGGAACTGTTGCAAGTGGCGCGCCCTGGCCTGCGCCTGACCGAGCAATTCCCGCTCACGGCCATCCCCACCGACACGGTCAAGGCGGTAAAAGACGCGGGCCTGGTCGAGAAAATCGACTATCGCCCCTCACGTGAGCGTGAGCTGCTGGAGCGCGCCAAACCGCTGGACAGCGAGGAGCAGCAATGGGTATTGAAGGTCAGCGACGACCAGAAACAATTGCAGGAGCCCGCCTTCAAAGCCCTGCCCCGTGACCGACAAGCCCTGATCATCGACGCCGCCTATCGCCTCGGCCGCTACCGCGCCAACGGCCTGGAACGCGACACCGAACGCTCCCAGCGCAGCTTCGAACTGCTGCGGGCGATCAACCAGAACCCCGCGCCCGACCTGAAAATCGTCCCGCCTGGCTTGCCGGAAAACGGCCATGAATCGCGCACCTGGCAAGCCGGTATCGGCACCCGTGGCGACAAGGCGTTCGGTGAATACGGCCTGCGCATGGCCTACCATGACCTCAATGACAACGCCGAGGGCTTCCCTCTTGGCGCGCAGATCGAGATCCTGCAGATGAAACTGCGCCAGTACGAAGGCAATCACTGGCAACTGCAGCAACTGGACCTGGCGACCATTCGCTCGCTGACCCCGCGCAATGCCTTGCTGCAGCCGTGGTCATGGCAAGTCACCGGCGGCCTGGAACGCGTCCCCGGCAAGCACGACGACGAAACCCTGGTCGCCCACGTCAACGGCGGCGCCGGCGGCACCTGGCAACTGAGCGACGACATGCTCGGCTTCGCCCTCGGCACCGTGCGCGTGGAACACAACAACGACTTCAGCGAAGCCATCTCCCCGGCAGCCGGTTTCAACACCGGCGTACTGTGGAAAAACCCGCTGGGCAACCTGAGCCTGGAAGCCAAGGGCGATTTCTTCACCAACGGTGAAGTGCGCCGCAGCCTCAGCCTCAACCAGCAGTGGGAACTGTCTCGTAACCTAGGCCTGCGCCTGAGCGCCCAGCGCGAGTACAGCCACCTGTCGACACCGGTCAATGAAGTGATGCTCGAAGTGAAGTGGTATCACTACTGAACAGAAGCTGGCGATGATCAAAATGTGGCAGCCGGGCTTGCCCGCGATAGCGGTGTATCAGCAACGGCCAGGCTGTCTGACACACCGTCATCGCCGGCACGTTTTGGATTCGCCCACGTCTTTCTCACTTCCCTTTCACACCTCCCCGACAAATCCCCTTCTAGACTCTCCCTATCAGCCGTGAAACGGCCAGGGAGTACGCCATGTGGCGGTATGCGCTAATGCTGTGTGCGGTGGTGGGGCTGGCGGGTTGCCAATCCACTCACCAGGAGTTGTTGGCCAAGGGTTATCCACCGGCGTTCGCCGACGGTTTTGATGATGGCTGCAGCAGTGGTCGCCAGGCCGCCGGGGTGATCACCGGGGAGTTTCGCAAGAATGTGCCGCGCTACTTGAAAGACCGCCAATACGCCGAAGGCTGGGAGGATGGTTTTCGTCAGTGCAAGGCCATGCGAGAGAACGAAGAGTTGCGCGACTACAAGGACAATCACTGGGATGACCGCGAACGTGCGTGGCAGCAGGAGAAAGACAAAGACGCAGCCAGGGCGTATCGCTCGCAATAGGTCTGCGTCGACCTTACCGGCGGATACGCAGAGCGTGGGAACGATCGTGCGGCGAACATGGCCCAAACTCCATAGGAGGAGCATGTCATGAGCCGAGCTTTCGTAAACGAAGATAACGCTGCCGCCCAGGCCGACCAGCCGGTGGAGCGCCAGGTCAGCGAGCAACCCAATCGCCTCACCGCGCAAGGGTTGGCGCAGTTACAGGCCAAAGTCGCGCAGTTGCAGCACGAATACAGCCTCGAATCTGCCAAAGACGATAAGCAGCGCCAGGCGGATCTCGAGCGCGATCTGCGCTACTTCAATCAGCGCGTGCAGAGCGCCCAAGTGGTGCCACCGGCCAAGTCTACCGACAAGGTGCAGATCGGCAATTGGGTCACCTTTGCCAACGAGCAGGACGAGCAGCAGCGCATCCAATTAGTCGGTGAAGACCAGGCCGACGCCACCGCCAACCTGATCAACTGGGGCTCGCCGCTGGGCCGCGCGTTACTCGGTGCCCAGGTCGGCGACGAAGTGCTGTGGAAGCGCCCCGTCGGTGACCAGTTGATCGAAGTGCTGGTGATCGAACCCGAGGCCTAGACGATGCCTTGCGCGAGCATCGCATCGGCGACTTTGACGAAGCCCGCGATGTTCGCGCCCTTCACATAGTTGATCCGACCGTTTTCCTCGCCGTAATGCACGCAGGCATGGTGGATCGACTGCATGATGTTGTGCAGCTCGCTGTCCACTTCACCGGCAGTCCACAGCAGGCGCATGGCGTTCTGCGACATTTCCAGGCCGCTGACGGCTACGCCGCCGGCATTGGACGCCTTGCCCGGCGCGAACAGAATGCCCGCCTCGATAAAGATATCCACCGCCGCCAACGTGGTCGGCATGTTGGCGCCTTCGGCCACGCAGATGCAGCCGTTGCGCAGCAGGGTGCGGGCCGCTTCGGCGTCGAGTTCGTTCTGCGTGGCGCAGGGCAGCGCGATATCGCAGGCCAGCTCCCAGGGGGTCTTGCCTTTGCGGAACTCCAGGCCAAAACGCTCGGCCAGCTCGCTGATACGGCCGCGCTGTACGTTTTTCAGTTCGAGCAGAGCCGACCATTGCTCTTCGGTCAAACCGCTTTCGGCGTACAAGGTGCCTTCGGAATCGGACAGGGAAACTACCTTGCCGCCCAGGTCCATCACCTTGCGCGCCGCGTATTGCGCCACGTTGCCGGAGCCGGAAACGGCCACGCGCTTGCCTTCGACCCGCTGGCCATTGCGCTTGAGCATTTCCTCAGCGAAGTACACACAGCCGAACCCGGTGGCTTCCGGGCGGATCAGGCTGCCGCCGTAGGTCATGCCCTTGCCGGTCAGCACCGAGGTGAACTGGTTGCTCAGGCGCTTGTACTGGCCAAACAGGAAACCGATTTCACGGGCGCCCACGCCAATATCGCCGGCCGGCACGTCCACGTCGGCGCCGATATGGCGGTACAGCTCGCTCATGAAGGCCTGGCAAAAGCGCATGACTTCGGCGTCGCTCTTGCCCTTGGGATCGAAATCCGAACCGCCCTTGCCGCCGCCCATGGGCAAGGAGGTCAGGGAATTCTTGAAGGTCTGCTCGAAGGCGAGGAATTTGAGTACGCCCAGGTTCACCGACGGGTGGAAGCGCAGGCCGCCCTTGTAGGGGCCGATGGCGCTGTTCATCTGGATGCGAAACCCGCGATTGACCTGGACCTTGCCATGATCATCCACCCACGAGACCCGGAAGGTAATCGCGCGCTCCGGCTCGCAGATGCGCTCCAGGATGCCCGAGGTCAGGTAGTGGGGGTTGGCTTCAAGAAACGGCCACAAGCTGCGTAGGACTTCTTCTACCGCCTGGTGGAATTCCGGCTGGTCGGGGTCGCGTTTCTTGAGGCGCGAAAGGAAAGATTCGACAGATTCGATCATGGAGAAGTCTCGGCAAATTGATTGTTTTTAAGGGAGATTGAGCCGGACATTAGCAATTCATGCTGCACCTGAAAAGCGCAAGATGTCGCTTTTGTGAATTTAAATGGTGCATTTGATATAAATAAATCGGCTTTTTTGCACCATGAGAGGGATTTCAACCTGAAGCATGCACCAGCCTTTAAACCGCTATCGCAGGCAAGCCAGCTCCCACATTTGACATGTGTTCCCACTTTGGAATGCGGTCGAATGTGGGAGCGGGCTTGCTCGCGAATGAATTCAACTCGGTCTGCCTGAGCAACACGCAAAAAAAACGGAGCCCGAAGGCTCCGTTTTTTTAAACCAACCCGAATCAGGCCAGTTTCTTGTGACGCACACGGTGCGGCTGGGCAGCAGCATCGCCCAAACGCTTTTTACGGTCGGCTTCGTACTCGGTGTAGTTACCTTCGAAGAACACCGCTTGGGAGTCGTCTTCGTACGCCAGGATGTGAGTCGCGACGCGGTCAAGGAACCACCGATCGTGAGAGATCACAATGGCGGCGCCCGGGAAGTCCAGCAGGGCTTCTTCCAGGGAACGCAGGGTTTCAACGTCGAGGTCGTTGGACGGTTCGTCGAGCAGCAGGACGTTGCCGCCCTCTTTCAGGGTCAGGGCCAGGTGCAAGCGACCACGCTCACCACCGGACAGGTCCTTGACGAACTTCTGCTGGTCGCCGCCCTTGAAGTTGAAACGACCGACGTAGGTACGCGACGGGATTTCATAGTTGCCGATGCGGATCTGGTCGGAACCGTCGGAAATCTGCTGGAACACCGTCTTGCTGCCGTCGAGGTCGTCGCGGCTCTGGTCAACGCAGGCCAGCTGCACGGTTTCACCGATCTCGATGCTGCCGGAGTCCGGGGTTTCCTTGCCCATCAGCATGCGGAACAGCGTGGATTTACCCGCACCGTTACCACCGATAACGCCGACGATCGCGCCTTTTGGCATCGAGAACGACAGGTTGTCGATCAGCACGCGGTCGCCATAGCCTTTGGAAACGTTCTTGAACTCGATGACCTTGTCACCCAGGCGCGGACCGGCCGGGATGTAGATCTCGTTGGTTTCGCTGCGCTTCTGGAATTCCTGCGATTGCATTTCTTCGAAGCGTTGCAGACGTGCCTTGGATTTGGACTGGCGGGCCTTGGCGCCTTTGCGCACCCACTCCAGTTCTTCCTTCATGGCTTTTTCGTGGGCCGATTGCTGCTTGGATTCGGCCGCCAGACGGTCGGACTTGGCTTCCAGCCAACCGGAGTAGTTGCCCTCGTAAGGGATACCGGCGCCACGGTCGAGCTCGAGGATCCAGCCGGCGACGTTGTCCAGAAAGTACCGGTCGTGCGTGATCGCAACCACGGTGCCCGGGAAATCGTGAAGGAAGTGTTCCAGCCAGGCGACGGAATCGGCGTCCAGGTGGTTGGTCGGTTCGTCGAGCAGCAGCATGTCGGGAGCCGACAGCAGCAGGCGGCACAGGGCCACACGGCGCTTCTCACCACCGGACAGGTGTTCGACCTTGGCGTCCCACGCCGGCAGGCGCAGCGCATCGGCGGCGACTTCCAGCTGGCGTTCCAGGTTGTGACCGTCGCCGGCCTGCAGGATCGCTTCGAGCTTGGCCTGTTCGGCGGCGAGCTTGTCGAAGTCGGCATCCGGTTCGGCGTAGGCGGCGTAGACCTCGTCCAGGCGCGCCTGGGCGTCCTTGATCACGCTGACGGCCTCTTCGACCACTTCACGCACGGTCTTCGCCGGGTCCAGCTGCGGCTCCTGCGGCAGGTAGCCGATGTTCAGTTCGGGCATCGGGCGAGCTTCGCCTTCGAACTCGGTGTCGACGCCGGCCATGATTTTCAACAGCGTGGACTTACCCGAACCGTTGAGGCCGAGCACGCCGATCTTGGCGCCGGGGAAGAAGGATAGCGAAATGTTTTTCAGGATTTCCCGCTTCGGCGGAACAACTTTTCCCAGCCGATGCATGGTGAAGACGTATTGAGCCATGGTGAACCTAGCGTCAGTGACTGATGAATTGAGCGGGCGAAGCCCGTGCCAGGCCATGCGCCGCGCGGGCCGTTGACGGTAATCAATGCCTGCGTGCGGAAAAAGCCTGAATGTCTGGGGCTGGAACGCCCCCGCGTAACCGGCAAAGCTACCTGAATGCGCTGGGCCAGTCCAGCCAGGCGGGGCTGGCACTTTGCCACAAGTCAAGGCATGCTAGCCGCCCTCCGGGCGTCCGGCTTATAGTGCACGTCGCGCGCCAGTCCAGCCAAACCGCAGGATCACAGCTTGTCCAAAGTCACGCCGCCCACTCCCCTGCGCGCCGCTCATATAGCGCCGGGAGCGCCCCTGCACGGCACCCTCAAAGGCGCGTTGGCGACGCTTGTCCTCATGTTGCTCGCATTATTGTTCTGGCAACTGCTGGACCAGTTGCAGCAGAACCAGAAGAACCAGCAGCAATACACCATCGACTACAGCGCCGACCTGGCTGAGCAGATCAGCCTGAATATGGGCCTGAGCGCAAAAATCGCCCTGAACCTGCTGCCGATGGTCGAGCCACCGCGTGACAGCGAACAGCAGCAGGCGTTGATGCGCACCCTGCAACGTTCACTGCCGGAACTGCGCAGCATCGCCCTGCTCGCCCCCAGCGGCGCGATGATCAGCGACAGCGCCAATGACAGCCAGGACGGCCCCTGGCTAGAAGAACTGGTGCAGCGCAGCCACGCGCAGTCCTACTACCTGAGCAACAACAACGACGGCGCCATCATCTATCTATTGCTGCACCAGCCCAGCGGCGGTTCCAGGATGTACTGGGTGCTGCGCCTGGCACCCAATTACCTGACCAGCCTCACCCGCCAGGACGGCCAGGGCCAGCGCCCCATGTGGGCCATCGAAAACCGCATCAACCACCGTGTCATCAGTCGCGACAGCGGCATGCCGGCCCAGTGGGCCAGCGCCCTCACCCCCGACGAGTTGAATAAAAGCGTGCTGGTCACGCCCCTGAGCAAAAGCGACTGGCAATTGCGCGGGCTGTTCGACCGCACCGCCGTGCTGGAACAACTGCTGCCGGCGTTCATCGGCAAATGCCTGCTGGGCCTGGCGTTTTCCCTGATCCCGGTGATCGTGCTGCTGAACATGCGCCGCCGCCAGCGCCAGGTGCATGAGGGCCGGCGGCGCTACCAGGATATTTTCGAAGGCACCGGCGTGGCCTTGTGCGTGCTTGACCTGTCGGGCCTGAATGCCTGCTTCGACCGGGCACAGCTGCAGACCCGCGAACAGCTCAAGGCCTGGCTGCAGGACAACCCGCTCGAACGCCAGCAACTGCTCAAGGAACTGCGCATCACCGAGGTCAACCAGGTCGCGGTGCGCCTGTTGAATGTCGGCTCCTGCGAAGAAGCCTGGGAGCGGCTGGTCGATGATTGCCCGCGCAACGCCACCTCCATCGGCTACCAGATACTCGAGGCCGTGCTCACCCAACAGCACCAGCTGGAGCTGGAAATCCAGCTCAAGGACGTGGCCGGCAACGAGCAATACCTGTGGCTGGTGATGCGCCTGCCCGAGCAACAGGATGATTTCAAGGCAGTGATCCTAAGCATAAGCGATATCACCAGCCGCAAGCTGATCGAATTGTCGCTGGTGGAGCGTGAAAGCTTTTGGTCGGACGTGGTGCGCACCGTGCCCGACCACCTGTATGTGCAGGATGTGATCAGCCAGCGCATGATTTTCAGCAACCACCACCTGGGCCACACCCTCGGCTATAACAAGGCCGAACTGCAGCAAATGGGCGAGTACTTCTGGGAAATCCTGCTGCACCCCGAGGACGCCGAGCATTACCACGACTTGCGCCAGCAACAACGCGAGATCGGCTACACCACCCAACTGCAATGCCAGCTGCGCTTTCGCCATCGCAATAACCAGTGGCGACGCTTTGATATCCGCGAGCAGGCCCTGGCCCGGGACAAGACCGCGCTGGTCACGCGCATCATCGGCGTGGCCAAGGACATCACCGACCAGATCGAAGCCAGCGAATCCCTGCGCGACAGCGAACAGCGCTACCGCATGCTGGCCGAAAGCATCAGCGACGTAATCTGCTCCACCGACAGCCAGTTGGCCCTCAACTACATCAGCCCGTCGGTCAATGCCGTGCTCGGTTACGACGTGGAATGGGTGTTCAAGAACGGCTGGCAATCGATCATCGCCAACCCGCAGCAATTGACCGGCATCTACAGCCTGGTGGAACAGGTCAGCCGCGCGCTGGGCGATCCCGAAGCGCTGAACCGCCTGCGTGATGAAATACAGACCCAGCTGTTCCTGTTCGACTGCCTGCGCGCCGACGGTCGCAAAGTGCCGATCGAACTTCGCCTGGTGCTGGTATGGGACGAGCACGGCGCCTTCGAGGGCATCCTCGGCGTGGGCCGCGATATCAGCCAGCAACGCCGCGCCGAAAAAGACCTGCGCATGGCGGCCACGGTATTCGAGCACTCCACCTCGGCGATCCTGATCACCGACCCGGCCGGCTATATCGTGCAGGCCAACGAGGCGTTCAGCCGGGTCAGCGGCTACGCGGTGACGGATGTCCTCGATCAATTGCCGAACATGCTTACCGTCGACGAACAACAGGAAGCCCACCTGCGCTACGTGCTCAAGCAACTGCACCAGCACAGCACCTGGGAAGGCGAAGTCTGGCTCAAGCGCCGCAACGGCGAGCATTACCCGGCCTGGGTCGGCATCACGGCGGTGTTCGACGACGAAGGCGACCTGGCCAGCTACGTGTGCTTCTTCAGTGACATCAGCGAGCGCAAGGCCAGCGAACAGCGTATCCACCGCCTGGCGTACTACGACGCCCTGACCCACCTGCCCAACCGCACGCTGTTCCAGGACCGCCTGCACACTGCGCTGCAGTCGGCCGAGCGGCAGAAGTCGTGGGTGGTGCTGATGTTCCTCGACCTCGACCGCTTCAAACCGATCAACGACTCCCTGGGCCACGCCGCCGGCGACCGCATGCTCAAGGAAATGGCGACCCGCCTGCTCGGCTGCGTGGCCGAAGACGACACCGTGGCACGCATGGGCGGCGATGAGTTCACCTTGCTCCTGCAACCACGGGTCAACCGCGAAATGGCGCTGAACCGCGCGATCCACGTGGCCGAGCAGATCCTCGCCAGCCTGGTCAAGCCGTTCGTGCTGGAAGGCCGCGAGTTCTTCGTGACCGCGAGTATCGGCATCGCCTTGAGCCCGCAGGACGGCAACGAACTGAGCCAACTGATGAAGAACGCCGACACGGCGATGTATCACGCCAAGGAACGCGGTAAAAACAACTTCCAGTTCTACCAGGCCGACATGAACGCCAGCGCCCTGGAGCGCCTGGAGCTGGAAAGCGATCTGCGCCATGCGCTGGACCAGAACGAATTCGTGCTCTATTACCAGCCGCAGTTCAGCGGCGACGGCAAGCGCCTGACCGGCGCCGAGGCCCTGCTGCGCTGGCGCCATCCGCGTCGCGGGCTGGTGCCACCGGGCGACTTCATCCCGGTGCTGGAGGAATTGGGCCTGGTGGTCGACGTGGGCGACTGGGTGATCAGCGAGGCGTGCCGCCAGCTCAAGACCTGGCACCAGAACAAGGTCCGCGTGCCGAAAGTCTCGGTGAACATCTCCGCGCGGCAGTTCTCCGACGGCCAACTGGGCACGCGCATCGCCACCATCCTCAAGGACACCGGCCTGCCGCCGGCGTGCCTGGAGCTGGAACTGACCGAAAGTATCCTGATGCGCGAAGTCAACGAAGCCATGCACATCCTCGACAGCCTGAAAAACCTCGGCCTGAGCATTGCGGTAGACGACTTCGGTACTGGCTATTCGTCGCTCAACTACCTCAAGCAATTTCCCATCGACGTGTTGAAAATCGACCGTACCTTCGTCGATGGCCTGCCGTCCGGCGAGCAGGACGCACAGATCGCCCGGGCGATTATTGCCATGGCCCACAGCCTGAACCTGGCAGTGATCGCCGAAGGCGTGGAAACCCATGAACAACTGGATTTCCTGCGTGAGCACGGCTGTGACGAGGTGCAGGGCTACCTGTTCGGGCGGCCGATGCCGGCGAATCGGTTCGAGGCGCAATTCAGCAATGATGCGCTGTTCATGTTCGACTGAAACCCTCAGGTGATGCGGATGGCCTCTTCGCGAGCAAGCCCGCTCCCACATTCGACCGTATTCCACCTGAAGGAACCCGATTGAATGTGGGAGCGGGCTTGCTC
>NZ_JASCPP010000080.1:0-33210 GCF_029959745.1 Pseudomonas sp. PS01298
GGCTTGCTCGCGAAAGCGGTGGTTCAGTTGAAGAATCTTTCACTGACACACCGCTTTCGCGAGCAAGCCCGCTCCCACATTGAGTAACGCGTCAGGCCTTGAGGGTTTTCACGCCTTCGGGAGTGCCCAGCAGCAGTACATCGGCTGGGCGCGCGGCGAACAGGCCATTGGTGACCACGCCGACGATTGCATTGATTTGCGTCTCCAGCTCCACCGGGTTGGTGATCTGCATGTTGAACACGTCGAGGATGATGTTGCCGTTGTCGGTCAGCACGCCTTCGCGGTACACCGGGTCGCCGCCCAGCTTCACCAGCTCGCGGGCCACGTGGCTGCGGGCCATCGGGATCACTTCCACCGGCAGCGGGAACGCGCCGAGTACCGGCACCAGCTTGCTGGCGTCGGCGATGCAGATGAAGGTCTTGGCCACGGCCGCGACGATCTTCTCGCGGGTCAGGGCCGCGCCGCCGCCCTTGATCAGGTTCAGGTGCGCGTCGCTTTCATCGGCGCCGTCGACGTAGAACTCCAGGTCGCTCACAGTGTTGAGCTCGTACACCGGAATGCCATGGCCCTTGAGGCGAGCGGCGGTGGCTTCGGAGCTGGCCACGGCGCCATCGAACGCGCCCTTGTGCTGGGCCAGTGCATCGATGAAGCAGTTGGCAGTGGAACCGGTGCCGACACCGACGATGCTCTTGTCGTCGAGTTTGGGAAGGATTAAATCGACGGCGGCCTGGGCCACTGCCTGTTTGAGTTGATCCTGGGTCATGCGGGCTCCGGAACGGACGGGGAGTAAAAGAGGGGCGCGAGTATACCCCAACAAACCTTGGGATTCGTGTGGTCTCCCGGCCAAACGCTGGGTTAGACTCCTTGGCCCTGCCCAACCCGCCCAGTGATGCTGCCGATGCTTGAACAGTACGTCAAAAAGATCCTCACCTCGCGCGTCTACGACGTTGCCGTAGAAACCCCGCTGCAGACCGCCCGCCAGCTTTCCGAGCGCCTTGGCAACAAGGTCTGGCTCAAGCGCGAAGACCTGCAGCCGGTGTTCTCGTTCAAGATTCGCGGCGCCTACAACAAGCTGACGCAACTGACGGCCGAGGAGCGCGCGCGTGGCGTGGTCACCGCGTCGGCGGGCAACCATGCCCAGGGCCTGGCCCTGGCGGCCAAGGTGCTGGGGGTCAAGGCGACTATCGTGATGCCCAAGACCACTCCGGAAATCAAGGTCGAAGGCGTGCGCTCGCGGGGCGGCAAAGTGGTGCTGCACGGTGATTCCTTTCCGGAAGCCCTGGCCTACTCGCTGAAACTGGTCGACGAAAAAGGCTACGTCTACATCCACCCCTACGATGATCCGCACACCATTGCCGGGCAGGGCACCGTGGCGATGGAAATCCTGCGCCAGCACCCGGGGCCGCTGGACGCGATTTTCGTGCCGGTGGGCGGCGGCGGGCTGATCGCCGGCATCGCGGCGTACGTGAAATACCTGCGCCCGGAAATCAAGATCATCGGCGTCGAGCCGGACGACTCCAACTGCCTGCAGGCCGCCATGGCCGCGGGTGAGCGCGTGGTCTTGCCGACCGTGGGCATCTTTGCCGACGGCGTGGCGGTGGCGCAGATCGGCCAGCACACCTTCGACATCTGCAAAGACTACGTAGATGAAGTGATCACCGTCAGCACGGATGAAATCTGCGCGGCGATCAAGGATATCTACGACGACACCCGTTCCATTACCGAGCCGGCGGGCGCGCTGGGCGTGGCGGGGATCAAGAAGTACGTGGAGACCCGTGGCGTCACCGGGCAGACCCTGGTGGCCATCGACTCCGGCGCCAACGTCAACTTCGACCGCCTGCGCCATGTGGCCGAGCGCGCCGAACTGGGTGAAGGCCGCGAAGCCATCATCGCCGTGACCATTCCCGAAAAACCGGGCAGCTTCAAGGCGTTCTGCGAGGCCGTGGGCAAGCGCCAGATCACCGAATTCAACTACCGCTACCACTCCGGCAGCGAGGCGCACATTTTCGTTGGCGTGCAGACGCATCCGGAAAACGACCCGCGCAGCGCGCTGATCGCCAGTCTTACCAGCAAAGGCTTCCCGGTGCTCGACCTGACCGAGAACGAACTGGCCAAGTTGCACATTCGCCACATGGTCGGCGGGCATGCGGCCCAGGTCAGTGATGAAGTGGTGCTGCGCTTTGAATTCCCGGAGCGTCCGGGGGCCTTGTTCAACTTTCTTAACAAATTGGGCGGGCGCTGGAACATCTCGATGTTCCACTATCGCAACCACGGCGCAGCAGACGGCCGTGTGGTCGCCGGCCTGCAGGTTCCGGCGGACGAGCGTCACCTGGTGCCGGCAGCGCTTGAAGCGATCGGCTACCCGTACTGGGATGAAAGTGATAACCCGGCCTACAAACTGTTCCTCGGTTGAGCGACTACGCTGATGGGGGCGGCCTTTAAGGAAGACGAGACATGGAAACCCTGACCACCCTGAAAGTTATCCACATCACCGCCACGGTCCTGCTGCTGCTCAGCGGTCTCGGCCTGGCGTTGCTGGCCTGGCGCAAACGCAGCGCCGGCCCGGCGGTGATCGTGCAGCGCCCGTGGGCGTTCGTATGGTTGTTGATGGGGATTTGCCTGCTGAGCATGCCATTCACCGGCTGGTGGCTGGTGCACCTGATCGGCTGGCCACTGGGGCAGACCTGGATCCTGGGCTCCAGCATCCTCTATACCGTCGCGGCGCTGGCCTGGTTCTGGTTGGTGGCACGGCTCAATCGCCTGCGCAAAGGCGAGGGCGGCAGTTTGAATTTCACCCTGGTGCTGGCGGTGGTCAGCCTGGTGGGGTTCGTGGCGATTGCGGGGTTGATGGGGGCCAAGCCGGTCTAGGGCTTCAGGCGGTTACTCTGACAAGTAGGCCTTTTTGTGGTGAGCGGGCAAGCCCGCTCACCACAGGGGTATCAGTTGCGCAGGGTGATGACTGGCCAGCCGCGCTTCTCGGCTTCAGCGCGCAGATTCGGATCCGGATCCACTGCCACCGGATGCGTCACCTGCTCCAGCAGCGGCAGGTCATTCATCGAGTCGCTATAGAAGTAGCTGTCTTGCAGGGTGTACCCGGTTTCTTCCAGCCAGCGATTCAGGCGCGTCACCTTGCCTTCGCGAAAGCACGGCACATCGGTGCTGCGCCCGGTGTAGCGGCCGTTTTCCATCTCGCACTCGGTGGCGATCAGGGTTTCCACGCCCAGGCGTGCGGCAATCGGCGCGGTGACGAAGCGGTTGGTGGCGGTAATGATCACCAACTTGTCACCGGCGGCGCGGTGCTTGGCCAGCAGCTCTACAGCCAGCGGCAGGATGATCGGCTCGATGCAGTCGCGCATATAGTCGTTGTGCCACTCCTGCAGCTGGGCCATCTCGGTACGGCCGAGGATTTCCAGGCAGAAGTTCAGGTAGGCGGCGTTGTCCAGCTTGCCGGCCAGGTAATCCTGGTAGAACTCGTCGTTGCGGGCCTTGTAGGCCACCGGGTCGAGAATCCCGCGCTCGCACAGGTAATCGCCCCAGGCGTGGTCGCTGTCACCGCCGAGAAGGGTGTTGTCCAAGTCGAATAAAGCCAGGCGCATTGCAGTTACTCGCTGAAAAGTCTGTAAAAAGGCGTCCAGAATACGGTCTTTTCACAAGAGTGCACATAAGGTAAGAAGCCTCGTTGCCGCTTCAGCAACCTTTGTGGAACAATGCGGCGACATGCGTTTGCGAGGTTGTTGCCGTGATCGACCCCGATGGTTTCCGTCCTAATGTCGGGATTATTCTTACGAATGATGCCGGACAGGTGCTATGGGCTCGCCGAATCAACCAAGATGCCTGGCAGTTTCCTCAAGGCGGAATCAACCCCGATGAAACCCCTGAAGACGCCTTGTACCGTGAGTTGAATGAAGAAGTCGGCCTTGAGCGCGAAGATGTGCAAATTCTGGCCTGTACCCGTGGCTGGTTGCGCTATCGTTTGCCGCAACGCCTGGTGCGTACCCACAGCCAACCGCTGTGCATCGGCCAGAAGCAGAAATGGTTTCTCCTGCGCCTGATCTCCAACGAGCAGCGGGTGCGGATGGATTTGACCGGTAAACCGGAGTTCGATGGCTGGCGCTGGGTCAGCTATTGGTACCCGTTGGGCCAGGTGGTGACATTCAAGCGCGAGGTTTATCGTCGCGCTCTCAAAGAGCTTGCCCCGCGCCTTTTAGCGCGCGACTGACGACGGAGTTCGACCCCGAGCCATGCTCAATACGCTGCGCAAGATCGTCCAGGAAGTTAACTCCGCCAAGGATCTCAAGGCGGCGTTGGGGATTATTGTGTTGCGCGTCAAGGAAGCCATGGGCAGCCAGGTCTGCTCGGTTTACCTGCTGGACCCCGAGACCAACCGTTTTGTGCTGATGGCCACCGAGGGCTTGAACAAGCGCTCCATCGGCAAGGTCAGCATGGCGCCCAATGAAGGTCTGGTGGGCCTGGTGGGGACGCGTGAAGAACCCCTGAACCTTGAAAACGCCGCCGATCACCCGCGTTATCGCTACTTTGCCGAAACCGGCGAAGAGCGCTACGCCTCGTTCCTCGGCGCACCGATCATTCACCACCGCCGCGTTGTCGGCGTGTTGGTCATCCAGCAAAAAGAACGCCGCCAGTTCGACGAAGGTGAAGAAGCCTTCCTCGTGACCATGAGCGCGCAGCTCGCCGGGGTTATTGCCCACGCCGAGGCCACCGGCTCGATTCGCGGCCTGGGGCGCCAGGGCAAGGGCATCCAGGAAGCCAAGTTCGTCGGCGTGCCGGGTTCGCCGGGTGCGGCGGTCGGTACCGCCGTGGTCATGCTGCCGCCGGCCGACCTGGATGTGGTGCCGGACAAGACCGTCGATGACATCGACGCTGAAATCAAACTGTTCAAGACTGCCCTGGAAGGCGTGCGCGCCGACATGCGCAACCTGTCGACCAAGCTGGCCACGCAGTTGCGCCCTGAAGAACGCGCGCTGTTCGACGTGTACCAGATGATGCTCGACGACGCGTCCCTGGGTAACGAAGTCAAGACCGTGATCAAGACCGGCCAGTGGGCCCAGGGCGCGCTGCGCCAGGTGGTCACCGATCACGTCAACCGTTTCGAATTGATGGACGACGCCTACCTGCGCGAACGGGCCTCGGATGTGCGTGACCTCGGTCGCCGTCTGCTGGCCTACCTGCAGGAAGACCGCACCACCAACCTGGTCTACCCCGACAACACCATCCTGATCAGTGAAGAACTGACCGCGACCATGCTCGGCGAAGTGCCGGAAGGCAAGTTGGTGGGCCTGGTCTCGGTACTGGGTTCGGGTAACTCCCACGTCGCGATCCTGGCCCGGGCCATGGGCATCCCGACGGTGATGGGCCTGGTGGACCTGCCGTATTCCAAGGTCGACGGCATCGACATGATCGTCGATGGCCATCGCGGTGAAGTCTTCACCAACCCCAGCGAAGTGCTGCGCAAGCAATACGCCGAGGTGGTCGAGGAAGAGAAACAACTGGCGCTGGGCCTCGACTCGTTGCGCGAGTTGCCGTGCGTGACCCTCGATGGCCACCGCGTGCCGCTGCTGGTCAACACCGGCCTGCTCGCCGATGTGGCCCGTGCGCAGCAGCGCGGTGCTGAAGGGGTGGGGCTGTACCGCACCGAAGTGCCGTTCATGATCAACCAGCGTTTCCCGAGTGAGAAGGAGCAGCTGGCGATTTATCGCGAGCAACTGTCCGCCTTCCACCCGTTACCGGTGACGATGCGCAGCCTGGACATCGGCGGCGACAAGTCACTGTCGTATTTCCCGATCAAGGAAGACAACCCCTTCCTCGGCTGGCGCGGTATTCGCGTCACCCTCGACCATCCTGAAATCTTCCTGGTGCAGACCCGCGCCATGCTCAAGGCCAGCGAGGGCCTGAACAACCTGCGCATTCTGCTACCGATGATCTCCGGCACCCATGAGCTGGAAGAGGCCCTGCACCTGATCCACCGTGCCTGGGGCGAAGTGCGCGACGAAGGCGCCGACGTGCCGATGCCGCCGATTGGCGTGATGATCGAGATTCCGGCAGCGGTGTACCAGGCCAAGGAGCTGGCGCGCCAGGTGGACTTCCTGTCGGTGGGCTCCAATGACCTGACCCAATACCTGCTGGCCGTGGACCGCAACAACCCACGGGTGGCCGACCTCTACGACTACCTGCACCCGGCGGTGCTGCAAGCCCTGCAACACGTGGTGCGCGACGCCCATGCCGAAGGCAAGCCGGTGAGTATCTGCGGTGAGATGGCCGGCGACCCGGCGGCGGCGGTGCTGTTGATGGCGATGGGCTTTGACAGCCTGTCGATGAACGCCACCAACCTGCCGAAGGTGAAGTGGATGCTGCGCCAGGTCGAACTGAGCATGGCCAAGGACCTGCTGGCGGAGTTGATGACCATCGACAACCCGCAAGTTATCCACAGTTCGCTGCAGTTGGCGCTGAAGAACCTGGGGCTGACGCGGATGATCAACCCGGCTTCTGCCAAGACCCTCTAGACATCGCTGGCAAGCCAGCTCCTACCGTTGGAATGCATTCCCCTGTAGGAGCCGGCTTGCCGGCGATGGCGCCAATCCAGGCGCCGTCAAATACTCAGTTCCACCTCACCCAAACGTCCCCCGTGCGGGCCGAAACTGCGCTCGACCATCCGCCGCGTGCCGTCGGCATTCACAATCAACGCCGTACTCGCCCTTGTCCCGTAGCTGGGACTCGCAATAAACACGCTCGACAACAGGCTCTCGGTCGCCAGTCCCACGCCGGTATCCGGCAAGTCGGCAAATGGCGCGGTCTGCGGGTCGCTCAAGATCGCCAGCAAGGCCTCCGGCTGCGGATCGTCGAGCAACTCGCTCAGCGCTGCCTTGGCCTTGAGCAACTTGGGCCACGGCGTGTCCAGCCCTGCGTTGGATAATCCATAAATCCCAGCCTTCAACTGCGTCGGCTCGGTGTGGTTGGCGTTGTAATGCCACAACGCATCCCGCGTGCCCACCAGCAGGTTGAAGCCGGCATATTCAATCGAACGTCCGTTAACGTCGGCCAGATATTGGTCAATCGGCAGCGAACCGCTGAGAAAACGCGACACCAGTTCGCCGCGCGATTTGCGTGCCGGCGGCTGATGCGGGTCGCGGATATTGGTCAGGGCGGCAAACCGCCCATCGGCATTGACCCCCAGCCAGGTGCCACCCGCTTCCTGGTCGCGGCCGGCGTAGATAGCTGGCGCATCCGGCCACTGGGCCAGCGGCAGGCTGGGGCGGGCGTAGAACTCATCGCGGTTGGCCGCGACGATCAGCGGTTGGGCGTGGCCCGGCCGCCAGGCGAAAACAATCAGGCACATCAGGCGATTCCCTTTTGTGTTTTTAGCCACTCTACCCATACGGGCAGCGGCGTTCCATCGTATCCAGTTGGGTCGCATGCCTTCCATCCGTTAACATGCCGGACTTGGTTTGGGGGCTCCCATGGAATTTCTCCTGTATTTGCTACTCGGCGCCTGTGCGGGCGTGCTCGCCGGGCTGTTTGGTGTGGGCGGCGGGATCATCATCGTGCCGGTGCTGGTGTTCAGCTTTACCTTGCAGGGCTTCGACCCGCAGGTGCTGACTCACCTGGCCGTGGGCACGTCCCTGGCGACGATTATCTTCACCTCGGTGAATGCCGTGCGTGAGCACCACCGGCGTGGCGCGGTGCGTTGGCCGATCTTCCTGTGGATGACCTTGGGCATCCTGATCGGCGCCGGTTTTGGTGCGCTGACCGCCGAGGCGATTTCCGGCCCGCATCTGCAGAAGATCATTGGGGTGTTTGCCCTGCTGGTGGCCGTGCAACTGGCCCTGGAGGTCAAGCCCAAGGCCAGCCGCACGGTGCCGGGCAAGGTCGGCCTGACCATAGCCGGCTCGGTGATCGGCTGGGCCTCGGCGATTTTCGGAATTGGCGGCGGCTCGCTGACCGTGCCGTTCTTGACCTGGCGCAGCGTGCCGATGCAGCAGGCGGTGGCCACGTCATCGGCCTGTGGCCTGCCGATTGCCGTGGCCAGTGCATTAAGTTTCATGATTCTGGGCTGGCATGACCCGCTCTTGCCCGCTCATAGTCTAGGGTTCGTGTATTTGCCGGCGCTGCTGGGCATCGCCCTGACCAGCATGGTGTTCGCCCGCTTCGGCGCACGCCTGGCACACCGGTTGTCGCCGCGTTTGCTCAAGCGGCTGTTCGCCGGATTGTTGTTTTGCGTCGGTTTAAACTTTTTGTTGTAACGCAGGCTTAATCGCGCACGGGCATGGTCCGGTCGCACTATCGAATGATTAACGAGGAGTCGCAATGCTGCCTTACCCGCAGATCGACCCGGTGGCCCTGGCCATCGGTCCGCTGAAAATCCACTGGTACGGGTTGATGTACCTGATCGGCATCGGCGGGGCCTGGCTGCTTGCCTCCCGCCGCCTGAACCGTTTCGACCCGACCTGGACCAAGGAGAAGCTCTCCGACATGGTGTTCTGGCTGTCGATGGGCGTCATCGTCGGCGGGCGACTGGGGTATGTGCTGTTCTACGATCTGTCGGCGTACATCGCCAACCCGACGCTGATCTTTGAAGTGTGGAAGGGCGGCATGGCGTTCCACGGTGGGTTCATCGGTGTGATGATCGCCGCCTGGTGGTTCGGCCGTCGCAATGGCAAGTCGTTCTTCCAACTGATGGACTTCGTCGCGCCGATGGTGCCGATCGGCCTGGGCGCCGGGCGGATTGGCAACTTCATCAATGCCGAGCTGTGGGGCAAGCCGACCGACGTGCCGTGGGCCATGGTGTTCCCTCCGTTCAGCGACCCGGCGCAACTGCCGCGCCATCCGTCGCAGCTGTACCAGTTCGCCCTGGAAGGTGTGGCACTGTTCCTCATTCTGTACATCTTCTCGCGCAAGCCACGCCCAACCATGGCAGTGTCAGGGATGTTCGCGCTGTTCTATGGGATCTTCCGTTTCATCGTCGAGTTCGTGCGCGTGCCGGATGCGCAGCTGGGCTACCTGGCGTGGGGCTGGGTGACCATGGGCCAGATCCTCAGCCTGCCGATGATCCTCGGCGGCCTGGGCCTGTTGTGGTGGGCCTACAACCGTCCACAACCGATCAAGAACACCGCGCTTTAAATTCGAACGCCGAGGCCAGGAGGTCTCGGCTTCAACGATACGGGTAAACACATGAAGCAATATCTCGAACTACTGAACGACGTCGTGACCAATGGCCTGACCAAGGGCGATCGCACCGGCACCGGCACCAAGGCCGTGTTCGCCCGTCAGTATCGGCATAACTTGGCCGACGGCTTCCCGCTGCTGACCACCAAGAAGCTTCACTTCAAAAGCATCGCCAACGAATTGATCTGGATGTTGAGCGGCAACACCAACATCAAGTGGCTGAACGAAAACGGCGTGCGTATCTGGGACGAATGGGCTACCGAAGACGGCGACCTGGGCCCGGTGTACGGCGAGCAGTGGACCGCCTGGCCGACCAAGGACGGCGGTAAGATCAACCAGATCGACTACATGGTCCACACGCTCAAGACCAACCCCAACAGCCGCCGCATCCTGTTCCACGGCTGGAACGTCGAGTACCTGCCCGACGAAACCAAGAGCCCGCAGGAAAACGCGCGCAACGGCAAGCAAGCCCTGCCGCCGTGCCACTTGCTGTACCAGGCGTTCGTGCATGACGGTCATCTGTCGATGCAGCTGTATATCCGCAGCTCCGACGTGTTCCTCGGCCTGCCGTACAACACTGCCGCACTGGCGTTGCTGACCCATATGCTGGCCCAGCAGTGCGACCTGATCCCGCACGAGATCATCGTCACCACCGGCGACACCCATGCCTACAGCAACCACATGGAGCAGATCCGCACCCAGCTGGCGCGCACGCCGAAGAAGCTGCCGGAGCTGGTGATCAAGCGTAAGCCTGCGTCGATCTACGACTATAAGTTCGAGGACTTCGAAATCGTGGGCTACGACGCTGATCCGAGCATCAAGGCTGACGTCGCCATTTAAAAACTGCCTTGGTCTGAACTGTGGGAGCTGGCAAGCCAGCTCCCACATTGGGTTCTGTGTTCGCTTGAGTTAATGCCCGTGGCTTCGGCCCACGTGCGAAGGCTCGGCCTCGCTGGCCAGCACGCTTCCGCTGACCTCCAGCCGCTGCAATATCCCGCATTCTGGCCCGCCGCCACAGCGCTGGCGCAGGTCCAGCAGTTGTTCCTGCAGCGCCAGCAGCCCGTCGATCCGCGCTTTCACGTGGTGGATATGCTCGTCGATCAACGCATTCACGCTTTCGCACTGGTCCTGTGGGCTGTCGCGCAGCCCCAGCAGGCTGCGGATTTCCTCGAGGGTCATGTCGAGGCTGCGGCAGTTGCGGATAAAGACCAGCCGCTCGCTGTGCGCCTGGGTGTACACGCGGTAGTTGGCCTCGGTGCGCGCCGGCGGCGGCAGCAGGCCTTCCTTCTCGTAATAACGGATGGTTTCCACCGGGCAGTCGGTCAGTTTGGCCAGTTCGCCGATCTTCATCGCAGCAATCTCCAAATGGGTGCTTGACCCTATAGTGGCTACAGGGTCTTTACTTGGCAACAGGCACCTTACGGACGCGACCTGATGAGCGACTCCCTTCACACCCCGCATAAGCACGACCACAAGCATGACCATGACCATGATCATGGCCCGAAGAAACTCACCCCCGTGCACGACCACGGCCACGGCGGTTCCTGCTGCTCCGGCGCACCCGCGCCTGCGGTGGTGCGACTGAGTGAGGCACCGACTGCCGGTTCGCGCCTGAGTACCTTCCGCATCGAAGCCATGGACTGCCCCACCGAGCAGACGCTGATCCAGAACAAACTGGGCAAGCTCGCCGGCGTACAGCAGCTGGAATTCAACCTCATCAACCGGATCCTTGGCGTCACCCACGATCTGCCGAGCACCACGCCGATCATCGACGCCATCAAATCCATCGGCATGCAGGCCGACCCCATCGAAGAAGGCGCCCCGGCCGCCGCGCCGCCGGCCAAGAAACATTGGTGGCCGCTGGCGGTGTCCGGCGTCGGCGCGCTGGCCGCCGAAGTGCTGCACTTCACCCATGCCGCGCCGACCTGGGTGATTGCCGTGGTGGCGCTGGTCTCGATCCTCAGCGGCGGCCTGACCACCTATAAAAAGGGCTGGATTGCCCTGAAAAACCTCAACTTGAACATCAACGCCTTGATGAGCATCGCGGTGACCGGTGCGGTGTTGATTGGCCAGTGGCCAGAAGCGGCGATGGTGATGTTCCTGTTCACCGTGGCCGAGTTGATCGAAGCCAAGTCGCTGGACCGTGCGCGCAACGCCATCAGTGGCTTGATGCAGATGACCCCGGAACAGGCCACCGTGCAACAGGCCGATGGCAGCTGGCTGGAACAAGAGGTTAAAAGTATCGATCTTGGCGCGATCGTGCGGGTCAAACCCGGCGAGCGCATCGGCCTGGACGGTGAAGTCACCGCTGGCCAATCCACCATCGACCAGGCTCCGATCACCGGTGAAAGCCTGCCGATTGAAAAGACCGTGGGCGACAAAGTGTTCGCCGGCACCATCAACCAGGCCGGTTCGCTGGAGTACAAAGTCACCGCAGCGGCCAATCAATCCACACTGGCGCGGATCATCCACGCGGTGGAGCAGGCCCAGGGCGCACGCGCGCCGACCCAGCGGTTTGTCGACAGCTTCTCGAAGGTCTACACCCCGGCGGTGTTCCTGTTTGCCCTGGGCGTGGCGCTGATCCCGCCGCTGTTCATGGCCGGCGCCTGGTTCGACTGGATCTACCGCGCACTGGTGCTGCTGGTCGTGGCGTGCCCCTGTGCGCTGGTGATCTCCACCCCGGTGACGATCGTCAGCGGTCTGGCGGCAGCGGCACGCAAAGGTATCCTGATCAAGGGCGGCGTGTACCTGGAGGGCGGTTACAAACTTGACTACCTGGCCCTCGACAAGACCGGCACGATCACCCACGGCAAGCCGGTGCAAACCGATTACCTGGCGCTGTTCCCTAACGTCGAGGACAGTGCCCCGGCGCTGGCCGCCAGTTTGGCCGGGCGTTCCGACCACCCGGTGTCGCTGGCGATTGCCAACGCAGCGGTGGATAAAAACCTGCCGAGCCACCCTGTGGATAACTTCGAGGCCCTGGCCGGCCGTGGGGTGCGCGGCGATATCAATGGCCAGACCTACCACTTGGGCAACCACCGCCTGGTCGAAGACCTAGGCCTGTGCTCGCCGGAGCTGGAAGAGAAACTGTTCGCCCTGGAAAAACAAGGCAAGTCCGTGGTGCTGCTGCTCGACAAATCCGGCCCGCTGGCGCTGTTCGCCGTGGCCGACACGGTCAAGGACAGCAGCCGTGAAGCCATCCAGCAACTGCACGCGCTGGGCATCAAGACCCTGATGCTCACCGGCGACAACACCCACACCGCCCAAGCCATCGCGGCCCAGGTCGGCATCGATCAGGCCCAGGGCGACCTGCTGCCTACCGACAAGCTGCAAGCCATCGAAACCCTGTATGGCCAGGGTCATCGGGTCGGCATGGTCGGTGATGGCATCAACGACGCCCCGGCCCTGGCGCGCGCCGAGATCGGTTTTGCCATGGCCGCAGCGGGCACCGACACCGCCATCGAGACCGCCGACGTGGCGTTGATGGACGATGATTTGCGCAAGATTCCGGCTTTCATTCGGCTCTCCCGGCAAACGTCGAGTATCCTCAGGCAGAACATCACCCTGGCGCTGGTGATCAAGGCGATCTTCCTGGTGGTCACCTTCCTGGGGCTGGCCACCATGTGGATGGCGGTGTTCGCCGACATGGGCGTGGCCCTGCTGGTGGTGTTCAATGGCCTGCGCCTGTTGCGCAAATAGACGATGAGAGGGTGGTGTGCTGAGTGCCGAGTTGAAGGCGTTTTTCATGGTCGCCCGCCTGGGCAGCATTACCCAGGCGGCGAAAAAACTCGGCCTGAGCCAGCCCACGGTCACCACCCAGATTCGTAACCTGGAAAGCCAGTACGGCGTCGAGCTGTTCTACCGCGGCGGGCGCCGCCTCACTGTCAGCGACGAGGGTGCGCGCTTGCTGCCGATGGTCAAGGCGTTGTTGCAGCAGGAAGCCGACATCGAGTTTTTCCTGCGCAACAGCGGCCAGGTCCAGGGCGCGCTGAGGATTGCCGCCACCGCGCCGTACTACATTCTCGACCTGGTCAAAGCCTTTCGCGAACGCCTGCCTCAGGTGGAGGTGTCAGTGGAAATCGGCAACTCCCAGCAAGTGCTCGAAGCGCTCGACGATTACCGCGTCGATGTCGCCGCCTCCTCGCAACTGCTGGAAGACCCGCGCCTGATCCGCCGCGTGCTGGGCACCGACCCGCTGGTGCTGGCGGTGCATCGCAACCATCCTCTGGCCAAGCTTGATCATGTGCCGCTGACGGCGTTGGCCGGGCACACCTTGTTGATGCGCGAAGCGGGCTCGACCACGCGGCGGCTGACCGAAGAGATGCTGCAAGGCGCGGGCGTGAGTTACGGGCCATTGCTGGAAATCGGTAGCCGGGAGTCGATCCGCGAGGCGGTGCTGCGCAATATTGGTATCAGCATCATTGCCCGCCAGGAAGTGCCCCATGACCCGCAGCTGCGGGTGCTGACTATCGAGAATGCGCCGCAGATCCCGGAGTATTTGTACTGCCTCAAGGAAAGAAAATCGGCTCGCCTGCCAGCGGCGTTCCTGGGGTTGGCGCAGGAAATGTCGCCGCTCTGAGTTTTTGGGTGGGGTTGACGGGCCTCTTCGCGGGCAAGCTCGCTCCCACGCTTGACCGAGTTCCAACATGAGAATGCGGTCCAAATGTGGGAGCGGGCTTGCCCGCGAAAGCGCTACAGCCGGCGACGCATCCCTATGAGGCCTACCCAAATCCACCAATACCACTATCACTCCCTTTTGCCTTTCTGCCACACGAGGGACGCATTGGCTGCCTAGCATGGCCTTCATCCGTTTGATGAGGTGCCTTGCATGAACACAGCCCTGACCCAACCCGGCGCACCGATGAAGGTGCGCGGTATCCAGAAACGCTTCGGCGCCTTTACCGCGCTGGACAACGTGTCCCTGGACGTCGCCGCCGGCGAGCTGGTGTGCCTGCTGGGCCCGTCCGGCTGCGGCAAGACGACCTTGCTGCGCTGCATCGCCGGCCTGGAACGCCAGGACAGCGGCGAACTTTACCTGGGCAGCCGCGACGTTTCCCTGCTGCCACCCCAGGCGCGGGACTACGGCATTCTGTTCCAGTCCTACGCGTTGTTCCCCAACCTGACCGTCGAAGCGAATATTGGCTACGGCCTCACCGGCAGCGGTCGCGATGAAGTGCGCAAGCGCGTCGGCCAGATGCTCGAATTGGTCGGCCTGGTCGGCAGTGAAAAAAAGTACCCCGGCCAACTCTCCGGCGGTCAACAGCAACGCGTCGCCCTGGCCCGTGCGCTGGCGCCCGCACCGTCGTTGCTGCTGCTGGACGAGCCGATGTCGGCCCTCGACGCCCGTGTGCGCGAGCATTTGTGCACCGAGTTGCGTCAGCTGCAGCGGCGCCTGGGCATCACCACGCTGATGGTTACCCACAATCAGGACGAAGCCATGTTGATGGCCGACCGCATCGCCGTGATGAACAACGGCAAGGTCGAGCAGTACGCCACGCCGCAGGAAATCTACGACCGCCCGGCCACGCCGTTTGTGGCGGAGTTTGTCGGCCAGGGCAATTGGCTGCCCTTCAGCCGCAACAGTGCCAGCCATGCCCAGGTGGGCGGGATGAACATGCGCCTGGCCGATGATGCCGGCGTGGCCAGTTCCGGCCGTTTGTTCTGCCGCCCGGAAGCGATCAATGTGAATCCGCCGGTGCATGAAGAAAACCTGTTCCCGGCCAAGGTCCGCGAGATCACCTTCCTCGGCAATCGCTGCCGCATGAGCTTTGAGCTGGAGCAACTGCCCGGTCATCCGCTGCTCGCCGAACTCGCCCCGGAAGCCATGCCGCGCCTGGGCGCCCAGGACATCTGGGTGGCGTTGCCGCCCCGCAGCCTGCAGGTGTTTGCCTGAGATGGCGGCCGTGATGATTCTGCCCACCGCGCGACAGGTATCCCACGCCGAATGGGGCGACCGCATTTTCGTGGTCGGCGGCAAACTGGTGTGGCTGTTGCTGCTGGGCATCGCTGTGTTGCTGCCGTTGCTGGCGATCTTCTGGCGCGGCTTCAGCAGCGAGGCCGGGCAGGGCGGTGGCCTGGTCGCGGCGCGGGAATTGGTCACCAGCGATAACTTCCACTGGCTGCTGGGCAATAGCCTGAAGGTGTCCCTCAGCGTGGCGGCCATTGTCGTACCGCTGGCCTACCTGTTTGCCTACGCGCTGCAACGCACCTTGATTCCCGGCAAGGCTATTTGGCGTGGCCTGTCGTTGCTGCCGTTGATGGCGCCGTCGATGCTACCGGGCATTGCGCTGGTCTATCTGTTCGGCAACCAGGGCATGCTGCGCGGGATGCTCTCGGACAATATCTACGGCTTCTGGGGCATTGTGCTCGGTGAGGTGATCTACACCTTCCCACACGCCTTGATGATCCTGCTGTCAGCGCTTTCCCTGGCGGACGCGCGACTGTTTGATGCAGCCTCAAGCATGGGCGCCAGCCCGGCACGAGCGTTTCGCAGTATCACCTGGCCGGCCACGCGCCAGGCGGTGTTCGCCGCGTTCTGCCTGGTGTTCACCCTGACCATCACCGACTTCGGCGTGCCCGTGGTGGTCGGTGGCGATTACCAGGTGCTGGCGCTGGAGGCCTACAAGGCGGTAGTCGGCCAGCAGCAATTCGGTCGCGGTGCATTGATCGGCATGGTGTTGCTGCTGCCGGCGCTGTTCAGCTTTGGCGTGGATGCCTGGTTGCGCCGTCGTCATGGCGATTCCATGAGCGGCCGCGCCCAGGTCTTCCGGCCGGCGCCGTCGCGCACCAGAGACGGCTGCTACCTGGCCATCGTGCTGCTGATCTGCGCGGTGTTGCTGCTGGTGTTCGGCATGGCGGTGTATTCGTCGCTGGTGAAGTTCTGGCCGTACAACCTGTCGCTGTCGCTCAACCACTACCAGTTCGAAGACACGGCCGGCGGCGGCTGGCTGGCCTATCGCAATAGCCTGACGATGGCCCTGTGCACCGCGTTGATCGGCAGCGTGCTGATTTTCACCGGCGCCTACCTGATGGAAAAGACCAAGGGCCAGAAAGGCCTGAACCTGGCGCTGCGCATGCTCAGCTTTGTGCCGATGGCCGTGCCGGGGCTGGTGCTGGGCCTGGGCTACGTGTTCTTTTTCAATCTCAACGGCAACCCGTTGCATGTGTTCTACGGGACCATGACGTTGCTGGTGGTGTGCACCATTGCTCACTATTTGACCACTGCACAGATGACCGCCACCACCGCGCTGCGCCAGCTCGACGCCGAGTTCGAAGCGGCCGCGTTGTCGCTCAAGGCGCCGCTGTACCGCCACTACCTGCGCGTGACGGTGCCGATCTGCCTGCCGGCGCTGCTGGATATCGTGCGTTACCTGTTTGTGTCGGCGATGACCACCGTGTCGGCCGCGATCTTCCTCTACAGCCCCGACACCATCCTCGCCGCCGTCGCCGTGTTGAACATGGACGACGCCGGCAACGTGGGCGGCGCCGCTGCCATGTCGACCCTGATCCTGTTCACCTCGGCCGGCGTCTCGCTGCTGCTGGCGTGGGCTTCACGTGGCGCGCTGCGCCGCTCCCAAGCCTGGCGCCAAAGCGCGCCGGGCCAATAAAACATCCCTGAAGGAGGTGCTCCATGTTCAAGCCCCTGGCGCTGGTCGCTGCCGTACTCACTGCATTCAGCCTGAATGCCTTCGCCAAGACCGAGCTGACTGTGTACACGGCCCTCGAAGCCGAGCAGTTGAAGACCTATAAGCAGGCGTTCGAAAAGGCCAACCCCGACGTCGAAATCAAATGGGTGCGCGACTCCACCGGCATCATCACGGCCAAGCTGCTGGCCGAGAAAGATCGCCCGCAAGCCGACGTAGTGTGGGGCCTGGCCGCCTCCAGCCTGGCGATCCTCGACCAGCAGGGCATGCTGGACAACTACGCGCCCAAGGACCTGGACAAGATCGGCAAGAATTACCGCGACGCCGCTAACCCGCCCGCCTGGGTCGGCATGGACGTGTGGGCCGCGACCATCTGCTTCAACACGGTCGAGGCCGAGAAGCAGGGGCTGACCAAGCCGGTGAGCTGGCAGGACCTGACCAAGCCCGAGTACAAGGGCAAGATCGTCATGCCTAACCCGGCGTCGTCCGGTACCGGCTTCCTGGATGTGAGCGCCTGGCTGCAGACCTTCGGCGAGAAGCAGGGCTGGCAGTACATGGACGACCTGCACCAGAACATTGGCCAGTACGTTCACTCCGGTTCCAAGCCGTGCAAGCTGGCGGCCTCGGGCGAGTTCCCGATCGGCATTTCCTTCGAATACCCGGCCGTGCAGTTGAAGCGCCAGGGCGCGCCGCTGGACATCATCCTGCCGAAAGAAGGCCTGGGCTGGGACATTGAAGCCACGGCGGTGATCAAGGGCACTGCCCACGCCGACGCGGCTAAAAAGCTCGCCGACTTCTCCGCCAGTGCAGCGGCGATGGACCTGTACAAGGACAACTTCGCGGTGCTCGCCCAGCCGGGTATTGCCAAGCCGCAGACCGAATTGCCGGCCGACTACGAGCAGCGCCTGATCAAGAACGACTTCGCCTGGGCGTCGAAAAACCGCGACAGCATCCTGACCGAATGGCGCAAGCGCTATGACGGCAAATCGGAAAAACAATAACCCCTGATCATTCCCACGCTCTGCGTGGGAATGCGGCTCTGGACGCTCTGCGTCCGCTTTTGCAGTCGTGACGCAGTGCGTCACAGGATGCATTCCCACGCGGAGCGCGGGAACGAGAGGTCTTCATGACACAACTGCTGATCATCGGCGCCGGCATCCTCGGCCTGTCCCACGCCTACGCCGCGGCCAAGCGCGGCCTCAAGGTCAAGGTCTTCGAGCGCAGCGCCACGCCGCTGGGCGCCTCGGTGCGCAACTTCGGCCAGGCACTGGTCACCGGCCAACCGCCGGGGCCGATGCTTGACCTGGCCCGGGAAAGCCGCGCTATCTGGGGGCACTGGGCTGAGCGGGCAGGTCTGCAGCTCAAGCGCAACGGCTCTTACCTGTTCGCCCGCACCGAAGCGGAGGAGCATCTGCTGGAAGCCTTTTGCGCTGGCCGCGCTGCAGAGCACGGCTACAACGTCGAACTGCTGCAAGGCGCCGCCATGAAGGATCTGTACGGCGGCCAGTTCCGTCATCACCGCGCCGCATTGCATGGCAAGGACGATCAGCAGCTGTATTCGCGCGAAGCGATTCCGGCGCTGATCAGCTACCTGGCGCAAGAGCTGAACGTGGAGTTCTATTTCTCCACGCTGGTACGCGACGTGGAGCCGGGCCAATTGCACAGCACGGCGGGCAGCTTTCGCGGTGAGCAGATCATCGTTTGCTCCGGCCACGACTACCAGACCCTGCTGGCCGAATCGATCGCCGAACTCAACCCGAGCATCTGCAGGCTGCAAATGTTGCGTGCGCGCCCAGCGGTCAACCTGAACCTGCAACACGCGCTGCTCACCGGCCTTAGTTGCGTGCACTACGGTGCCTTCGCCGACCTGCCGGAAGCCGCGCCGGTGCAGGCCCAGATCCTGCGCGAAACGCCGCACCTGCACGAGCACGGCATTCACTTGCTGATCAGTCCGACGCCGCATGGCGAGCTGATCATCGGTGACTCCCACCACTACGGCAGCGACGCCTCGCCGTTCAATGCCGAGCAGGTGGATGACTGGATGATCGAGTTGGCAGAGCAGACGCTGGGGTGCAAGATCCAGGTGGTCGAGCGCTGGCAGGGCGTGTACGGGGCTCGTGGGCCGGGGCCGTTTTCCTTCCTGCGCGCGGCGCCGGGCGTGAGTGCGGCGCTGATGCACACCGGCGTGGGCATGAGCGTGGGGCCGGCGCTGGCCGAGCGAAATATCACCACACTGTGGGGAGAGGCGTGATGAACCCGGAACAGGCGATAGCCGACGTCTTCGGCTTGTACGAACAGCACGGCACGGCGGATTACATTGGCGAGCCGGTGTCGCAGATCGAGCACATGTCCCAGGCGGCGCAGTTGGCCATGGCCGAAGGCTTTGACGATGAAGTGGTGTTGGCGGCGTTCTTCCACGATATCGGCCACCTGTGCGGCCAGGGCGCCGAGAACATGGGCGGGTACGGCGTGGTCAGCCACGAACGGCTGGGCGCGGATTACCTGCGGCGCGCGGGTTTCAGCGAGCGCCTGGCCAAACTCGTGGAGTACCACGTGCAGGCCAAGCGTTACCTGACCTTCAGCCAGCCGGACTACTACGCGCGCTTGAGCGAAGCCAGCCGGCGCACCCTGGGTTACCAGGGCGGGGTCATGACAGCCGAGGAGGCCCGGGCCTTCGAGCAGGATCCGCTGTGCCAGGTCAGCCTGCGCCTGCGCCACTGGGACGAGCAGGCCAAGGAAATGCACGTGCCGGTGCTCGACCTCGACGTGCTCAAGGCCAAGGCTCGGCAGGTGCTGACGGCTTAAGTCTCGTCGAGACGCTGGGCCAGGGCCTCGATCTGTTCCTGGCGCTCGGCCTGGCTGAGTTTGGCGTGCGGGTTGAGGGATGACCATTGTGGATGGGCGCGAGCCTTGTGCAGCGCATCCGGCAACTTGCCTTCGCGCCAGGTCTTGTCCTGGGGCGTATCGACTTTGATGCTGTGCATCGCCGCATGGCCGCGCAGGTTAAGGGCCTTGAGCAATTGGCGTTGGCGCAGGGCCAGCAGGCGCAGCACGCTGTCGTCGACGGTCAGCTCGCGCTGGCCCTTGATCTTGCCGAGCAGGCGGCTGCCATAGCTGCGCGCGGTCTGCAGCGCGCCGCCGGCGATGGCACCCGCGATGGCGGCGGCGCCGAGGGTCAGGCCGCCGACCAGCAGGTCCACGCCGGCACCCGCGGCCGCGCCTGCCGCAATCCCGCCGCCAACGCGCACGCCGAGCTGCTTGAGGGTTTCCGGGTTGAACAGGTCATCGCCCCAGCGGCCGTCCAGCAGCGGCAAATCACTGGCGGCGGCGTCCTGTGGGCGAAAGCCGAACAGCTTGAGCAACGCCTCGACGCACTTTTGCTCACGCTGGCGTACGGATTTGCGCAAATCCACGATGGCCTGCTGTTCGTCTTCGGTGACCACGCTGCGTCGACACGCGGCACAGTCGATCAACAGCTCGGCAATCAATCGCGCGGCGCTTTGCTGGCGGGCCTGGCGTTGGGCTTGCTGGTCAAGAATCAACCGCTCCAGTTGCGGACGGGCGTTTTCCAATAGCAGGGCGAGGCTTTCATACAGGCGCCGCTCGCCGTCTTCCGGCGGCGCGACGCTGTCGAACCGTACCAGCGCATGCAGGCCGAGGCGCGCCAGGGCTTCACGCCAGTCCGGCTCGCGGTGGTCACTGCTGCTGACGAAGTTGAGTACCGGCAGCAACGGCTTGCCGCAGCTGGCCAGCACTTGCAGCTCGTCGCGGTACTTGGCCAACACCGGCTCGCGGGCGTCGATCACATACAGGCCGGCGTCCGAGGCCAGCAGTTGGCGCAGCACCTTGGCCTCCTGTTCAAAGCGCTGGCGGGCTTCGCTGCCCTCCAGGAAGCGCGCCAGGCGCGCTGGGCCGTCCAGGCGTTCGCCGGGTCGATCCAGACGCTCCAGGTAGTCGAGCAGGGCAATGGCATCTTCCAGGCCGGGCGTGTCGTACAGCTCCAGCAAGGCTTCGCCGTCCACCGACAAGCGCGCACCTTCCACATGCCGCGTGGTGCTGGGGCGATGGGAGACTTCGCCGAAGCCGACATCCCGGGTGAGGGTGCGCAGCAAGGAGGTCTTGCCGACATTGGTGTGGCCGACCACGGCGAGTTTCAGCGGTTTAGTCATGACCGGTCTCCAGCCAGTTCAGCGGCGCGCAGTCGGCGAAGGGCAGCTCGAGTTGGTGCAGCGCGGCATGCCAATCACCCAGGCGCTCTGCGTCCAGCGCCTGGCCAGGCGGGGCCTGCAGCAGCCATACACGGGTGGCGGTGGCGCTGCGCGCAAGTTCGGCGATCAGCGCCAGGCTGCCACGGTCGGGCGAGCGGCGTGGGTCGCAGGCGATGGCCAGGCGGGCCGGCGGGAAGCGGCTGAGCTGCTCCAGCAGTTTGTTGCGCGATTCGCGGCTGTCGAGGATGCCGGCGTTCTTCACGCGGGCCGGCAGTTTCGGCGGCCAGGGGTGCTGGTCATCCAGCTCGATGGCCACCAGCAACGCGCCGTCGCTTTCCAGTTCACTGACGCCGCCGGTGGCGTGGTGCAGTTGTTCGGGCGCAGCGTCGTTTACGCCAAGGCGCTCACTGCTCGGCATCAGGCGTTCGCGCAGTTGGCTGTAGCCGGGCAGGTTGAGGTCCAGGCGCAGGGCGGCGCGCCCGCGTTTCCAGCGCCACAGGCACAGCAGGGCGAGGATCAGCCGGGGCAGCAGGCCATAGACCAGCAGCACGCCCACCAGCCAGGCGGCCCAGGCCTGGCGAGCGCTTTCGATATTCAGCGCGGCATCGCCGCTGGCGCGGATCATCTCGGTGCTCGGCACATTGAAGCCGAGCAGGGCGGGCAGGGTGCCGAGCGCCTGGGTCGCGGCAACAAAGGTGTCGGCACCGAGGATGGTGGTTTCCCACACAAAGCCGTAGCGCCGGGTGGCGAGTAGCGTAAGAAGAATCACCAGGGCACTGAGCAACGCCAACAGCCACAGGCTGTTGACCAGCACACCCACGGCCCAGCGATTGAGCTTTTGCCGTTGCAGCAACAGCAGCAATGCCGGCGCCAGTTGGGCGGCCTTGGCATCACGCGCGAGTTTTTCGCTGAGCCATAACCACAGTCGGCCGAGGCTGGCGCTGTGTTCGCCGGCAAACAGCAGGCCCATGGCCCAGCTCAGCAGCAGGATCAGGTTCAAGCCGAGCAGGCTGCCCAGGGCCCAGAACACATTCACCGGGGTCAGGCCGTTGCCCAATGCAGCAAAGGCCAGCCCGGCGCCGCTGATCACGGCGACGATGGCCAGCAGCACGAGCGCCAGGCGCGCGCCTTGCAGCCAGCGGGTGAGGGCGGCCGTTAGCCCATCGCGCTCGGCCAGGTGCAAGGCACGCTGCTGGATGCGTGTCGGCAGGTCGCCACCGGCGGTGCGGGCCAGGCGGTTGGCTTCGAGGTCTTCCAGGGGGCCGGCGTGTTCTTCCCGCAGGCGCACGGTTTCTGTCAGCCAGAGTTTTTGCAGGGGGTTCAGTGCAGTCACGCGCCGTCCTGTTGAGCAAGTGAGGTTGGAGCATAACCGCTGGCTCGCACCTCTGGTATTCTCGTCGCCATGAAAAAAACTCTCCCTTTAAGCCTGATCGCAGCCCTCGGTGAAAACCGCGTGATCGGCGTCGAAAACAGCATGCCCTGGCATTTGCCGGGGGATTTCAAATATTTCAAGGCCACCACGCTCGGCAAGCCGATCATCATGGGGCGCAAGACCTGGGACTCCCTGGGCCGACCGCTGCCTGGGCGCTTGAACCTTGTGGTTAGCCGTCAGACCGGCCTGGCGCTGGAAGGTGCGGAAGTTTTTCCGTCACTGGACGCGGCGGTAGAGCGCGCTGAGGAATGGGCCAAGGCACAAGGCGTGGACGAACTGATGCTGATCGGTGGCGCGCAGTTGTATACGCAGGGGCTGGAGCAGGCGGATCGCCTGTATTTGACGCGGGTGGCGCTGAGTCCGGAAGGGGATGCGTGGTTTCCGCAGTTTGATACGAAGCAGTGGAAGCTGGTGTCGAATGTCGAGAATGCGGCTGAGGGAGATAAGCCGGCGTATAACTTCGAGGTTTGGGAAAAAGCCTAAGAGCTTCGCGAGCAAGCCCGCTCCCACATTTGACCGAGTTCTAACATGAGAATGTGGTCAAAATGTGGGAGCGGGCTTGCTCGCGAATGCGGCCTATCAGGCCTGCGCCAACTCCGCATGCTCATCCGCATTCAGCAGCGCTTTGTCCGTCTGCCCCATGACCTGGCTGGTGATCGCGCCGGCCGTCATCGAGCCATTCACGTTCAGTGCCGTACGGCCCATGTCGATCAGTGGCTCCACGGAAATCAGCAGCGCCACCAGTGACACCGGCAAGCCCATCGCGGGCAGCACGATCAGCGCGGCAAAGGTTGCACCGCCACCCACGCCGGCAACGCCGGCCGAACTCAGGGTCACAATTGCTACCAACGTCGCGATCCACAGTGGGTCCAGCGGGTTGATGCCTACGGTCGGCGCGACCATCACCGCCAACATCGCCGGGTAGAGGCCGGCGCAGCCGTTCTGGCCGATGGTGGCGCCGAACGAGGCGGCGAAGCCGGCGATGGATTGCGGGATGCCCAGGCGGCGGGTCTGCGCTTCAATGCTCAGCGGGATCGCCGCCGCGCTGGAGCGGCTGGTGAAGGCAAAGGTCAGCACCGGCCACACCTTGCGGAAGAAACGCAGCGGGTTGATCCCGGCCAGGGACAGCAGCAGGCCGTGCACCACAAACATCAGGCCCAGGGCAAGGTACGAGACCACGACAAAACTGCCGAGCTTGATGATGTCCTGCAGGTTGGAACCGGCGACCACTTTGGTCATCAGCGCTAATACGCCGTACGGCGTCAGCTTCATTACCAGGCGCACCAGGCGCATCACCCAGGCTTGCAGGGTGTCGATGGCGTTGAGCACTTTCTGGCCTTTTTCCACGTCATCCTTGAGCAGCTGCAGTGCGGCAACCCCAAGGAAAGCAGCGAAAATCACCACGCTGATGATCGAGGTCGGCTTCGCTCGGGCCAGGTCGGCAAACGGGTTGGCCGGCACGAACGACAGCAGCAGTTGCGGGATATTCAGGTCGGCGACCTTGCCGGCGTAATCACTCTGGATCACCTGCAGGCGCGCCATTTCCTGGGTGCCGGCCACCAGGCCTTCGGCGGTGAGGCCGAACAGGTTGGTCAGGCCGATGCCGATCAGCGCCGCAATCGCGGTGGTAAACAGCAGTGTGCCGATGGTCAGGAAGCTGATCTTGCCCAGTGACGAGGCATTGTGCAGGCGCGCCACGGCGCTGAGGATCGAGGCGAACACCAACGGGATCACGATCATTTGCAGCAGTTGCACGTAGCCGTTGCCGACCAGGTCGAACCAGCCGATGGAGGCTTTGAGCACCGGGTTGCCGTCGCCGTAGATCGTGTGCAAGACAGTGCCGAACACCACGCCGAGTACGAGCGCAACCAGCACCTTCTTGGCGAGGCTCCAGTTGGTGCGACGAGTTTGTGCCAGGCCCAGCAGCAGGGCCACGAACACCAGTAAGTTGAGAATCAGGGGCAGATTCATTGAAGCTCCGTTGAGAAGGCAGCCAATCGCGTGAGCCTGCGATTGCGAACCGGAAAGCCTAACAGCTTGAAATATATTGATTTAATACCGATATGGAATGGTGACTGTCGTTTTTGGAATAAGCATCTGGCGCGCATGCACACGCCTTTGGCGCAATCACGACGCAAGCGGTCGCGCTCGGGCGGTAACTGTCACAGGGATTTGTTAGCGTCGATGTTTTTAACTCAGGGAGAAAACGCATATGAAGCTCGCTTCGAGATTGTTTGCCGCCGCGCTGTGTCTGGGCCTTGCCGGACAAACCATGGCCGCCACCGAGTTGAAACACTGGCCGGCACCGGCTGCCGAGCAACTGAACAAAATGATCGCCGCCAACGCCAACAAGGGTAATTACGCGGTGTTCGACATGGACAACACCAGCTACCGCTACGACCTCGAAGAATCCCTGCTGCCCTACATGGAAAACAAGGGCCTGATCACCCGCGACAGTCTTGATCCTTCGCTCAAGCTTATGCCGTTCAAAGACACCGCCGACCATAAGGAAAGTCTGTTCAGTTACTACTATCGCCTCTGCGAAGTGGACGACATGGTCTGCTACCCGTGGGTTGCCCAGGTGTTCTCCGGTTTCACCCTCAAGGAGCTCAAGGTGCAGGTCGATGAGCTGATGGCCTCCGGCAAGCCCGTGCCGGTCAGCTATTTTGAAGGCGACGTGGTGAAGCAATCTGAGGTGCAGCCGCCGAAAGTCTTCACCGGCCAGGCCGAGCTGTACAACAAGCTGATGGAAAACGGCATCGAAGTGTATGTGATGACCGCCGCGTCGGAAGAGCTGGTGCGCATGGTCGCCGCCGATCCGAAGTACGGCTACAACGTCAAGCCGGAGAATGTGATCGGCGTGAGCACCTTGCTCAAGGACCGCAAGACCGGCGAGCTGACCACCGCGCGCAAGCAGATTGCCGCCGGCAAATATGACGAGAAGGCCAACCTCGGCCTGGAGCTGACCCCGTACCTGTGGACCCCGGCCACCTGGATGGCGGGCAAGCACGCAGCCATCCTCACCTACATCGACGAATGGAAAAAACCGGTGATCGTCGGCGGCGACACACCGACCAGCGATGGCTACATGCTGTTCCACGATGTGGACGTGGCCAAGGGCGGCATCCACCTGTGGATCAACCGCAAGGACAAATACATGACCCAACTCAACGGCATGATCGCCAAGCATGCGGCGGCGCAGGCCAAGGAAGGGTTGCCGGTGACGGCGGACAAGAACTGGGTGATCGTCAAGCCTGAGGAGATTCAGTAACACCGAGGCGCGCCCATCGCAGGCAAGCCAGCTCCCACATGAACCGAGTTCGTTCAGGCTCAGCCTGCCCGTGTGGGAGCCCGGCTTGCCGGCGATGGCGTCAACGAGATCAATACAGGACTCAAGGCCGCCATCGCCGGCAGCCAGCTCCCACATGAGCCGAGTTCGTTCAGGCTCAGCCTGCCCCTGTGGGAGCCCGGCTTGCCGGCGATGGCGTCAACGAGATCAATACAGGACTTAAGGCCGCCATCGCAGGCAAGCCAGCTCCCACAGTTGATCTGCAGTGTTTTGGAGCGTTGTTCCAGGCAAAAAAATGCCCCGCACTTGGCGGGGCATTTTTTATGCGCGAGGCTTACAGGCCGTCGAGCATCGCTTTGTTACGCACTGCACCCTTGTCGGCACTGGTGGCCAGCAGGGCATAGGCCTTCAACGCAGTGGTGACTTTGCGCGGACGCTTCTCGACCGGCTTCCAGCCTTTCTTGTCCTGCTCGACCCGGCGTGCCGCCAGTTCTTCATCGCTGATCAACAGGTTGATCGAACGGTTCGGAATGTCGATCAGCACCTTGTCGCCGTCCTGCACCAGGCCAATCGCGCCACCGGCAGCGGCTTCAGGCGAAGCGTGGCCAATGGACAGGCCGGAAGTACCGCCGGAGAAACGTCCGTCGGTCAGCAAGGCGCAGGCTTTGCCCAGGCCCTTGGATTTCAGGTAGGAGGTCGGGTAAAGCATTTCCTGCATGCCCGGGCCGCCTTTCGGGCCTTCGTAGCGGATGATCACGATGTCGCCGGCCTTCACTTCGTCGGCGAGGATGCCGCGCACGGCACTGTCCTGGCTTTCGAAGATCTTCGCGTTGCCTTCGAACACATGGATCGACTCATCCACACCGGCGGTTTTCACCACGCAGCCATCCAGTGCGATGTTGCCGTACAGCACGGCCAGGCCGCCTTCTTGGGAGTAGGCGTGTTCGACACTGCGGATGCAGCCGTTTTCACGGTCGTCATCCAGGGTGTCCCAACGGGTCGACTGGCTGAACGCAGTCTGGGTCGGGATGCCAGCCGGGCCAGCCTTGAAGAAGGTGTGCACGGCTTCGTCGTCAGTCTGGGTGATGTCCCACTTGGCGATGCCTTCGGCGATGGACGCGCTGTGCACGGTCGGCAGGTCGGTGTGCAGCAGGCCGCCACGGGCCAGCGAGCCGAGGATCGAGAAGATCCCGCCGGCACGGTGCACGTCTTCCATGTGGTACTTCTGGATGTTCGGCGCGACCTTGCACAGTTGCGGCACGTGACGGGACAGGCGGTCGATGTCGCGCAGGTCGAAATCGATCTCGGCTTCCTGGGCCGCGGCCAGCAAGTGCAGGATGGTGTTGGTGGAACCGCCCATGGCGATGTCCAGGGTCATGGCGTTTTCGAACGCCTTGAAGTTGGCGATGTTGCGCGGCAACACCGACTCGTCATTCTCGCCGTAGTAGCGCTTGCACAGTTCGACGATGGTGCGGCCGGCCTGCAGGAACAGCTGCTCACGGTCGCTGTGGGTGGCCAGTGTCGAGCCGTTGCCCGGCAAGGCCAGGCCCAGGGCTTCGACCAGGCAGTTCATCGAGTTGGCGGTGAACATGCCGGAGCACGAACCGCACGTCGGGCAGGCGCTGCGCTCGTATTCCGCGACCTTCTCGTCAGAAGCGCTGGAATCGGCGGCGATGACCATGGCGTCGACCAGGTCGAGGCCGTGGGAGGCCAGTTTGGTCTTGCCGGCTTCCATCGGGCCGCCGGAGACGAAGATCACCGGGATGTTCAGGCGCAGGGCGGCCATCAGCATGCCAGGGGTGATCTTGTCGCAGTTCGAGATGCACACGATGGCGTCGGCGCAGTGGGCGTTGACCATGTACTCCACGGAGTCGGCGATGATCTCGCGGCTCGGCAGCGAGTACAGCATGCCGTCATGGCCCATGGCGATGCCGTCATCCACGGCGATGGTGTTGAATTCTTTCGCTACACCGCCGGCACGTTCGATCTCGCGGGCGACCAGTTGGCCCAGGTCCTTGAGGTGGACGTGGCCCGGTACGAACTGGGTGAACGAGTTGGCAATCGCGATGATCGGCTTCTTGAAGTCGTCATCTTTCATCCCCGTGGCGCGCCACAGTGCGCGCGCGCCGGCCATGTTGCGGCCATGGGTGGATGTTTTCGAGCGGTAATCTGGCATGGAGCACTCCGGGCGGCTAATCAGGTAACTACTACTGGGGAGTGAGCTTCTATTGACGTCTGGAACACTCAGAAAATGGCCGTGTGTCCGGAAGTTGCCACTCGCGTCGCGGGATCGCCGCGTGCTTGGGCCTCGAGCTCATAAACCCGCCGGGGGATGACTGGCGATGAATACGCCCGATTCTACACCGCTGGCGGCTGGAGGGAATGGCCGTAAGTGTGGAGATAGCGGCTACAGGACGTGTGGGCGGTGTTTGGCCCATTCATTCAACCCCAGGCCCAGAGCACTCAGAATCAAAAAGCACAATCCGAGGGTGGTGCTCAGATTGTGCGTCAAAGTACTGATCAGAGCACTGATCAACCCACCGGCAATGAATATCACAACCGTGGTGGATGATGCGGCCGCGCCTGCGGAGTGGGGGAAAAGGTTCATGGCCCGTGAGTTTGAAATTGGCCTGGTGATGGTGGTACCGGCTGTGCAGATCAGCATTGGAATCAAAACGGTCCAGGTGGAAATATCGTTCCCATAGGCCAGCAACAACATTACCCCACCGGATGTCGCGATTAACCACAAGCCGGTCGCGATCTGGGTGTTGGCCAGTAACCGTTTGTTCAACCAGCCCGCTGACACGCCGCCTAACACATAAGCTGCGCCATAAAGCAGCAAGACCTGTGAGTACTGATAGGGCGACAGCCCTAACTGGTCCATGAAAATGATGGGGGATATGACGATAAATGAAAAATGGCAGGCAAAGGTGATTCCGGAAATCGTGGCGTAACTGACGAAATGGCGATCTGCAAAAATTTGCGCGTAGCCCTTGAGAATAGTGTGGCGGCTTGGATGGACGGCGGGTTGGGTGTCGCTGAGTAGTCGATAGGTCATAAACAGGAGCAATATGGCAAAGGCTGTAAATACGTAGAAGCTGGCCTGCCACCCCCAATGCGTTTGCAGCCATGCACCAACTAATGGCGAGATCGAAATGAAGATACCTCCGGCGGTCACGATTGCGATCCGCAGTCGCTCCTGTTCCTTGCCCACGAACATATCCTGAACCAACGCTTGAGACAGCACAAAGCCGCCACAACCAACGGCTTGAACTACTCGGAAAAGTAAGAACTGTGAATAGTTATTGGCGGTTATGCAGCCAATTGCACCAACAATCGCCACGGTCATGCTGGCCAGTAGCAGCTTCTTGCGACCTATCCTGTCGGATAGCGGCCCTATCCACAGCAACGAGCAAGAAAAGCCAATCGCGAAAAGGCTGATGGACCGAGCGATATCCACTGTTGAGGTTTGAAAGTGTTCGGCAAGCGCGGGAAATGAAGGGAGTACGACGTCGAGGGGAAATACACCCAGCAACGTCAGGATCATCAGCAGTGCGATGAGAAAAGGTTTCGTTGTGGGCTTTGTGGCGCTGTGCATTTACATGGACTCTATTCCTTGAGGGGGTCGAGGATCGAGTCTGGAGCGAGGAAAGTCAAAGCAAGAGAGGGTATGAAAATTCCTGGATTCCTGTAGGAGCCTGCTGGCTCCTACAGTCAGTCTCAGCGTTAGCTATTCGGCAACAACCGGCACGTAATGCTCTTGATATACCGCGTCTCGGCAATCGCCGGGTGCACCGGGTGGTCCGGGCCCTGGCCGCCGCGTTCGAGCATCTGGATATTGCGGTCCAGGTGACGGGCGCTGGTCAGCAGGATGTTTTGCAGGTCGTCTTCGGGCAAGTGCATCGAGCACGACGCGCTGACCAGGATGCCGTCCTTGCTGAGCAGGCGCATGGCTTGCTCGTTCAGGCGGCGATAGGCGCCTTCGCCGTTTTTCATGTCTTTCTTGCGTTTGATGAAGGCCGGCGGGTCGGCGACGATCACGTCGAAGCGTTCTTCGCTGGCTTTGAGCTCCTTGAGGGCCTCGAACACGTCGCCTTCGATGCAGGTCATCTTCTCGGCGAAGCCGTTCAGCGCGGCGTTGCGCTCCACGCCATCAAGGGCGAAGGCCGAGGCGTCGACGCAGAACACTTCACTGGCGCCGAAGGCCGCAGCCTGCACGCCCCAGCCGCCGATGTAGCTGTACAGGTCGAGCACGCGCTTGCCTTTGGCGTACGGGGCCAGGCGTGCGCGGTTCATGCGGTGGTCGTAGAACCAGCCGGTCTTCTGGCCCTGGATCACCGGGGCTTCGAATTTCACGCCGTTTTCTTCCAGCGCAACCCATTCCGGCACCAGGCCGAACACGGTTTCGACGTAGCGGTTGAGGCCTTCGGCGTCGCGCGCGGCGGAATCGTTCTTGAACAGGATGCCACTCGGCTTGAGCACTTGGGTCAGGGCGGCGATCACGTCTTCTTTATGCGCTTCCATGGTCGCCGAAGCGATCTGCACCACCAGGATGTCGCCGAAACGGTCGACCACCAGGCCTGGCAGCAGGTCGGAATCGCCGTAGACCAGGCGGTAGAACGGCTTGTCGAACAGGCGATCACGCAGGGACAGCGCGACGTTCAGGCGATGCACCAGCAGCGACTTGTCCAACGGCAACTTGATGTCGCGCGACAGCAGGCGAGCGCAGATCAGGTTGTTCGGGCTCATGGCCACGATGCCCAGGGTCTTGCCGCCGGCCGCTTCGAGGATGGCCTGGTCGCCCGCCTGGAAGCCGTGAAGTGGGGTGGCGGCCACGTCGATTTCGTTGCTGTAGACCCACAGGTGGCCGTTGCGCAAACGACGATCGGCGTTGGCTTTGAGACGCAGGCTTGGCAGGGACATGACGTCGCTCCGGAAAAAAGAGCGGGAGTATACCCTTTGCGCACCCGTTCATGTGGGAGCTGGCTTGCCTGCGATGCAGACGGCGCGGTGTATCTGACGTACGGCGGTGATGCAATCGCAGGCAAGCCAGCTCCCACATTTGATCGCGGTTCGGTTCGGGTTTTTGAGGTGTCGGTCGCCTTTGCTTAGAGGTTAGAATCCCCGCCTAGCCCAGAGTATGTACTTATGTCCCAAGAGCTTTCCGCCGAACAGATCCAACAGGCCCTGCAAGGCATCAGCGTGCCGCCCCAGCCGCAAATCATGGTGGATTTGCAGATGGAGCAATACATGCCCGACCCGGACCTGGAAGTGATCGCGCGATTGATCTCCCAGGACCCGGGCCTGTCCGGTGCGTTGCTGAAAATCGTCAACTCGCCGTATTACGGCCTGAGCAACAAGATCGCCTCGATCCAGCGCGCGGTGAACCTGCTGGGCAGCCGTTCGATCATCAACCTGATCAACGCGCAGTCGATCAAGGGCGAGATGAGCGATGACACCATCGTCACCCTCAACCGCTTCTGGGACACCGCCCAGGATGTGGCGATGACCTGCCTGACACTCGCCAAGCGCACCGGCTCGCAAGCCGTCGACGAGGCGTATGCGCTGGGCCTGTTCCACGATTGCGGCGTGCCGCTGATGCTCAAGCGCTTCCCCAACTACATGGCGGTGCTGGAAGAGGCCTATGGCAATGCCGGCCCCGACTGCCGTGTGGTCGACACCGAGAACAACGCGTTCAACACCAACCACGCGGTGGTCGGCTACTACACCGCCAAGTCCTGGCGCCTGCCGGAACATGTAACCGACGCCATCGCCAACCACCACAACGCCCTGGCGATTTTCAGCGATGAGTCGTCGCGCAACTCTCAGCTGAAAAACCTGCTGGCGATCCTGAAAATGGCCGAGCACATCTGTTCGTCGTACCGGGTGCTGGGCAACCAGGCGGTCGATCATGAATGGAATGCGATCGGGCATATGGTGCTGGACTACGTGGGCCTGTCGGACTACGACTTCGAGAGCATGAAGTTGTCGATCCGCGAACTGGGCGCGCACTGACCCTTCCTTCAAGAGGTACACATGCCCGAGTTACCAGAAGTCGAAACCACCCGGCGCGGGATTGCGCCGCACCTGGAAGGCCAGCGGGTCAGTCGCGTGGTAGTGCGCGAGCGACGCCTGCGCTGGCCGATCCCGGAAGACCTGGATGTGCGCCTGTCCGGGCAGCGCATCGTGCTGGTGGAACGGCGGGCCAAGTACCTGTTGATCAACGCCGAAGTCGGCACCTTGATCAGCCACCTGGGTATGTCGGGCAACTTGCGGCTGGTGGAAGTCGGCATGCCGGCGGCCAAGCATGAGCACGTGGACATCGAGCTGGAATCGGGTATGGCCCTGCGCTACACCGACCCCCGGCGCTTTGGCGCGATGCTTTGGAGCCAGGACCCGCACAACCATGAGCTGCTGATTCGCCTGGGGCCGGAGCCGTTGACCGACCTGTTTGATGGTGAGCGTTTGTTCCAACTGTCCCGCGGCAAGTCGATGGCAGTGAAGCCATTCATCATGGACAACGCGGTGGTGGTGGGGGTGGGCAATATCTACGCGACCGAGGCGCTGTTTGCGGCGGGGATCGATCCGCGTCGCGCGGCTGGAGGCATTTCACGGGCGCGTTATTTGAAGCTGGCGATCGAGATCAAGCGCGTACTGGCCGCTGCTATTGAGCGGGGTGGCACGACGCTGCGGGACTTTATCGGTGGCGACGGGCAGCCGGGCTATTTCCAGCAGGAGCTGTTCGTCTACGGCCGCGGGGGCGAGGCGTGCAAGGTCTGTGGGACCGAGCTGCGCAATGTGGTGCTGGGGCAGCGGGCGAGTGTGTTTTGCCCCAAGTGCCAGAGCTGATTGCCAGGTGATGGCTGTTGCTGCCTTCGCGAGCAAGCCTGCTCTCCCATTCGACCGCATTCTCATTTTGGAACTCGGTCAACTGTGGGAGCGGGCTTGCTCGCGAAGAGGCCCTTACAGTCACTAAAGAATCTCAGGCCTTGCCGGTAATCAACCGATACTTGGCCATCAACTGCTCTTCCGTTTCCGGATGGGCTTCATCCAGCGGAATGCAATCCACCGGGCACACTTGCTGGCACTGAGGCTCGTCGTAGTGGCCGACGCACTGGGTGCACAGGTTCGGGTCGATCACGTAGATCTCTTCGCCCTGGGAAATCGCAGCGTTCGGGCACTCGGGTTCGCAGACGTCGCAGTTGATGCAATCGTCGGTGATGATCAGGGACATGGAAACTCCTGCCAGGGCTGTCAGCCAAGGCATCTGAAAACTAATGCGCGCAATTGTGCCGCATTGGCGCCCGCAGTGCGAGTGCACATGACCTGCGGCCAACTGGCATGCTGACCTGTAGCGAGCGGGCTTGCCCCGCGTTGGGCTGCGAAGCGGCCCTGAAACAGGCGGCTGTGCGCTGGCTGAAACTACGCGGTGGCTTTAATCGGGCCGCTTCGCAGCCC